>NZ_CP092104.1:3300000-3462334 GCF_016918765.2 Flagellatimonas centrodinii | reverse complement strand
GCGGATGGCCACACCGGCTTTACCGGCAGGTCGATAATGCGGATGCTGCCGATGGTGCCGCTCTTCACCACCTCCAGCTCCTGCGTGCGGTTGAGCAGGCTGATGTAGAGCGCGGTGCTCACCTCGAGGTCGCGCGAAAGTTGCAGCGCCTTCTGTTCGATATCCGGCAGCTTGCGCACACGTTCCGTGATACGCCCGATCTGGGCATTGAGCTGCGCGATTTGTGAATCCAGTGATTCGATCACCGGGTGGTTCACGGTGAAGCGCTGCAGGGCTTCCGTGCGCTCTTGCACCAGTGCAGCTTTGGCTTGTTCCAGCTCCACGCTGCGGGTCAGTACTGCGGCGGTTTCCTGCGTCAGGTCGGCGGTGCCTTGCGCCACCTTGAACTGGTTGAGCCGGGCCTCGGCGGTTTCGACTTCCTTGCGCAGTTCGGGCAACTGTTGGCTCAGAAAGTCCAGGGTCTGCTCGGCTTCGGCTGAGCGGCGATCAATGTTCTGGCTCTGGTAGACATTGAGGATTTCGGTCAGCACCCGGGTGATCTGTTGTGGATCGCCGCCCTGGTATCGCAGGGTGACAATGCCCTCGGCGCTGCGGGATGCGGTGGCGACCAGATTGCTCTGGACCCGGCCGATGGCGGATTCGCGGCGTACCTTGCGGACCATAAAGACCTTGCCAGGTGCTGCCACCAGTTCCTGCACGAAGATCGACAGCGTTTCGCCATTCACCTGGGTGGTGAGCCGCTGGCCGACAGTGCCGGAGATCAGGGGCTGGTAGTCGGCATCGACAATCGAAAACTGGCCATCGGCCTGCGCCAGAATGAACAGCGGCGCGCCCACCATGGCGGCAGGCACCTGCAGGGAGGTCACCGTGATGCGCTCGCCGCCCCAGCTGTACTCGCTGCGGTTGAACAGTGCGAGCAGCGGCGGCGCCGTGGCGAAACCCTCACCAGCATGGCGACGAGCAAAGGCGGCACCCAGGTAGGGCAGTCTCAGCGGTATGGCGGCGATATCCAAGCCCAGCTTGTCGACCACCTTGCCCAGTACCAGTCGGCTGCGGAGGATCTCGATCTCGGCCGCCACCGGCACTTCACTGAGGACGGAATCGGCGGTCTGGGCGAAGGCGATGCGGGCGCTGTTCTGGTTGTTTTCCACCTGCACCAAGGCGTCGGTGACATAGGTGGGGGCGGTGATGAACAGATAGCCCACCGCCGCGGCAATGCCCAGTACCGTGGCCACCACGATATAGGGCCAGCCGGCCAGCACGATGCCGATCAGCTCTCGCAGGTCGATGCCGTCATCGATATCCGGATCGTGGGGCGCGGCGGGAGGGCTCGTCGGGCGGTCGGTCATAAAAGAGAGTGCTGAAAAGGTAGTGCTAAGAGGTGAGTGATGAGTGCTGAGTAGAGGCAACAGCGGCCATCGTCGGGGTGGGGCTAGCTCAGCGTGTTGTCATCTTGAGGGGCGTCGCTATCCGCCTTGTCATCGCGAGGCGCGAAGCGCCGCGGCGATCTCGTTGGGGGCGCGGTGCCGGCCGGGTGAGATTGCCGCGCCCGCGTTGCGGGCTCGCAATGACAGGGAGGCTATGCGGGCTCGCAATGACGAAAGCGGAGTACTGAGTAGTGAGGCCGAGGCCGAGGCCCCTGTCATCGCGAGGTGCGTCACAACCCACTCTGTCATCGCGAGGCGCGTCACAACCCACTTTGTCATCGCGAGGCGCGAAGCGCTGCGGCGATCTCGTTGGGGGCGCAGTGCCGTCCGGGTGAGATTGCCGCGCCCGCGTTGCGGGCTCGCAATGACAGGAAGGCTATGCGGGCTCGCAATGACAAGTAGGCGGCGCGGGCTCGCGATGACAGGGAGGCTGCGCGGGCTCGTAATGACGGGGAAACCGCGCAGGCTCGTAATACCCTCCACCCGGTTATCACTCAGCAATGCTATCGATGCGGTCAACCAGCAACACCGGCAGCAGGATCGACTGCAGGCTGGGCAGGATCTGCGAGATGAAGCGGTTGAAACGGGTGACCGGGCGGGTCGAGACGTAGACGATATCCCCGCTGGCGAGCTGGAACTGGTCGGCCAGGATGAAGGACTCCGGCGAGGCGCCATTCATGTGGAACACGCGAGCGGCGTCGACATCACCGCGGATCACGAAGATGCTGCCGGGCTGGGCGGTGCCGGTCTGCAGATAGTTGCCGCCACTACTGCCGCCCGACGCGCTCCCCGCCACCAGCACTTCCGCCAGCGAGGTGGCATACGGGTCGATGTACTCGGTGCGGTTGGGGGCTTCGCCCAGCACATACACCCGGTTTTCGTTGCGCGGCACGAACAGCACGTCGCCATCCTGCATGACCCAGTTCTGGCCAAAGCCCGGGCTCTGGATCAGGGCGAACACGTCAACCGGGTATTCCACGCCGGCGCGCTTGAGCACCACCTTGCGCAGGTCGGCCTCGTCGGTCTGGCCGGCGGCGATCACCGCTTCGGTAATGGTCATCGGCCGGTCGGTCACCGGCAGGTAGCCGGGGGTGCTGACGGCACCGGCCACGGCGATGCGTTGCGACCGGAACTCCGCCACACGCACGTTGATCTGCGGGCGGGTGATGTACTTGGCCAGTGCGCTCTGGATCTCGTTGTAGGCCTGGCCCACGGTGAGGCCGGCCACCCGCAGCGCGCCGTATAGCGGCAGGAAGATGTAGCCGTCTTCACTCACCACGTATAGCGATTCAGCCTGGCGGTCGACGGTGCCGGCAATGCCCTGGTCGCCATACAGGCTCTGGTTGACGAAGATCGACAACACGTCGGTGGGGCCGATGCGGTAGGCGTAGTTCTGAATCGTCAGGCCACCGGCCGGCGGTGCCGAAACCGCCGGTGGGCGCACGGCCAGACGTGACACCAACTCGGGGGTCACCGCTTCAACCGTGAAGGGAATCTGCTGGGCATCGGCCGGGGTGCTGTAGTCGGCCCCCATGCCGGCGCAGCCGGAAAGCCCCAGGGTCAAAAGGGCGATGCCCCCCAGCAGTCCCGCAGTTCCGTTGCGGCGGATGGAAGTGGTGCTCATGCGTACAGTCCCTAGCGTGCAGATTTTGGTGGATGGTACCAGCTTGCCCCCGCAAAACTGGTGAAGATGTGTGCGATGGGTCAAGTTTTCGAGGTGGGCGGTCGGCCGTGCTAGCGCGACGCCGGGGTGCGCAGGCGCCAGGGCTCATGGCGGGTCCATACCGGTGACAGCCGGCCGCCATCCAGATAGGTGTCGAACAGGTTGCGGTCCAGCCGTGGTTCGGTAAGGAAGCGGGGGCGCACGTTGTTCTGGCCGTCGGCCGAATTGAAGGCGGTCTGGGCGTCAATTGTCCAGCGCTCGGTACCGCGTACCTCGAACTGCCGGCCCGACCACAGGCGACCGCTGAGGGGGATGTTGAGGCTGATGCCGCCCACCATGTTGTCCTGGTCTTCCACCCGCACGAACAGGCTGATGGCGGTGTCGCCGATCCAGCGTTCGGCGCTGGCACGCAGGCCGGTATCGCCCTGGATGAATCGGCCGCCGCCAAGGCTGAAGATCCACTGCCACTCCGGCACCCGCAGGCGGTAGTCGAGCAGGGCCATGCCCAGGTTATCGTCGCTGCCGACAAAGCCGGCGAGGTTCATGCGCAGGCCATGGCGACCGTCGGCCGATTCCAGCAGGTGCTCGCTCTGCAGCACGCCGAAGTCGCGGCGGTACAGGTTCTGGTAGCCCAGGCTGATCAACGACAGGCTGTTGGTCGACAGCTTCAGCGGCAGTTGCCAATAGGCCTGGCTGATACCGGTGCGTGGGCGGTCTTCGGCATAGACGCCGCCGTCATCGAAGTCGTCGGTACGCACCGACGGGGTCAGCACCGACAGGTAGGCCACGCCCAGCGGCAAGGGCTGTTCCAGCCGTGCCCGCAGCGCGAGGTCGAAGTCGAGCACGCCCACTTCGGTGGCATAGAAGGTCACCAGGTTGGGTTCCAGCACCAGCGTTGTTCGGCTGTGGGCCGCGGCCGCTTCAGTGGCGCGGCTGACGCTCAGGTTCAGGCCGGCGCCATCGCTGCCGGGCGCAGTGGCGCGCCAGCTTTCGCGGTCGACGTGGGTGGTGAGCAATGGCAGGCCCTCGTCGCTGGTGGTCGCGCCCAGGGTCTGTACGTTCGGCCCGGCATGCTGGTCCAGTGTGGCCAGGGCGGTGCCGAGGGCATCGGCTGCGGCCCGGTGGAAGCGGTCGCGGTCGACCGTTGCCCGCAGCGTGCCCGGGGTGGGGGTCACGGTGGCGGTGTCGAAGCCTTCGGCGCGCAGGGCCGCCTCGGCCTCGGCGCAGCAGGCGGTGTCGGGCGATGACGCTGGGGCTGCAGCCACCGGCGGGGTTAGGGTAGCGGCGGCCTGGCGGGGCGCGGGCGGTCGCGGGCTGCCCAGCGGCAGCGACAGTTGCAGGCTACCGAGTTCGGCTTCGCGCTCGAAATCGTGGCCGGCCAGCAGGCTCAGGTGCCAGCCCGGGCGCGGCGACCAGCCCAGCCGCAGGCCCGCGCGTTCGCCGGTGGTGGTGGTCTCGGCCACCACCGACACCCACTTGAACGGGGTCAGCTCAAGGCCGCCAAAGCCGCCCTCCAGGCCCTCGTCACCATAGCCGCCCACCAGCTTCAGCGGCCCCAGTTGCCAGGAGGAGGTCACGTAAGTGGCGCCGAACAACTCGTTGCCTTCGACATCCTGTACGCCGATGGCGAGGCTGGGCCAGCCCGCACGCTCGAACAGCTTGACCTTCAACTGCACCAGCAGGTCACGCACGGCCAAGGTGGGGTTGTTGGCGTTGCCGTCGGCCTCGGTGAGCCGGGCGCCGAGTTCGACGCGCGGATGCAGCCCGAGGTTGAAGCCGTAGTAGTCGCCTTCCTCGAACCGCGGTGAGGGGGCGGCGTGGCTGTAGTAGAGCGTGCCGGTGCCATCGGCCTGAGTCTCGGCATCGGGGACCTCGAACAGGCCGGAATAGCCGGCGCTGGCCCCCGCGGCGATGGCGGCCGTGGATAAGGTCCCAGCGATCATGGCGGCCACCAGTTGGCAGGCCGGGCTCAGCGCGTGGGCGGAGCGGTCCGGGGATTTCGTCACGGGCACGATGCAGGCCTCTCGGGGTCAGGTGCGCAAGGGGCGCGTGTCAAAGCGGCACGGGGATACACCCCAACTGTGGCAGGACAAAACAAAGGGTCGCTGACCGGTTGGCCAGCGACCCTGGTGTCGAGCGGTGTTTCGGGGTGAGTCGCGCCGCAAGGCCATGCGCTCACCCCCGCGGCCGCAGGCCTCAGTTCGAGCCGCCTGAGCCGCCCGTCTGGTCGTTATTGTCATCGTTGTCGCTGGCTTCGACGATGACTGCGGCGGTGATGGTGGCAGCGATAAGGGCGGCGGTCAGCTCGATGCCGGTGAGGCCGAGAAAGCCAGTGCTCTGACCCAGCTGGGTGCTGACGCGCTCGCCGTTGACCGAAAACGGCACGCCGCCGACATCAAACTGCGACTGCGTCCCCTGCCAGCGATATTCCATGATCGCGTTACCGGCGTTCAGCGTGGTGGCGGAATTGCGCAGCGCGACGCTGTGCGCCAGGGCCTGCTGCTGGGCGCCACCGAAGTCCATCCGGTAGCTGGCGCCGATGGCGCGGGTATCCAGCAGCGGGTCGGCGGCTGCGGCAGTGCCGCAGAGGCCGGCGAGGGCGGCCGAAACGATCAGTTTTTTGAGCATTGAGGGTTCTCGGTATCAGGTGTGGGAATTACAAAGCAGCTTCCATGCCCAAGACGGCGGCAAAGCCTCATCAAGGCGAAAGCCAGAGTCTGCAAGGAGACTGCCACAGCATTCTTTCGAAAGAAAGTCAGGGACGGACCAGAGATGAGTGCTGAGGGATGAGTGGTGAGGTGGGGCAGAGCGCTGAGTAGTGGCGACAGCCATGACGCGGGCCGTTTTTCGGTGCGTATCGGCAGACCGGCTCCCGTCATGGCATCCATGCGGGTAGTATCAGCGTAAATGTCGGTGACGCAGAGCACCATCACGCGGGGTAACTTGTTCATGCGATTTTTCAGTGCGCGCGCGGCTGCGCGGTTCATTCCGGTCATGGCGGCGGCGATGATGCTGCCCGGTGTGATGCCGGTGGCGGTGGCGGCCAAGGTCTGCACCCTGGGGCCGCCGGAGCAGGGCCTTTCGACGGCCGAAGATTCCCTGGCCGACTGCCTGGCCCGTCTGCGTCGCTACGACGGTGAAGCCGATGCCCAGGGTCGGGTCTATGCGCTGTTCGGCAACGTGACGCTGGCGGTCGACAGCGAAGGCAGCTATCGCTACTACCCCGATGGCGATGCCTGGGCGCAGTTCGCGGGCGCGCCGGGGCGGGCATCGGCGCTGTTGCGCTCGATCAAGCCGCCACGTGACCCAGCGGCGGCGCAGCCCGAAGCGCCGGCGCCGGTTGCGACGCCGTTGCCCGAACCCTCGCTGACGCTGGCCGAAGACCTGCAGCCTGTCCCCGAAGCGGTGCCCGAGCCTGCAGTGGTCGACACTGCACCGGCAGCGCTGCCGGAGGTTGCGACGCCAGAGCCGGCAGCGACCGAAACCTCGGCGCCCGCCCCGGTGGCGATGCAGGCCGAAGCCCCGGTTCCGACCCCGACGCTGGCGATTGAAACCACCATCGCACCCGTGGTGGTGCCTGAACCGCCTGCCGCGGCGCCGGCGACAAGTGCTGCTGTGCAGGCCGCCGCCACGCGCGACGGCGCATTGGTGGCCTGCCAGTACCAGCAGAACGGTAGTTGGCGCACCAGCCGCCACTTCGACCTGCAGAGCTGTGCTGCGCAGGTCGAGGCGGTGTTTCTGTCCGGGGGCGGGCAGGGCGTGATGAATGGCTACTGGAACGGGACGTTCATCTCGGCCACCTCGGGCGGCGTCTATGTCAGCCGCGATGGCGGTGGCAGCTGGGAACGTCTGCCGCGGTAGCTGAAGTAAGCGCGCAACAAAAAGCCCCGCATGCGGGGCTTTTTGTTGCCTGCGGGAGCGGCCTCAGCTGGCGTCTTCGGCGGCATCCACCGGCAACGGCAGCAGGGTCAGCGTGCCGTCGGCGCTCACCACCAGACTCACCTTCAGATCCTGTCCGCCGGTCTGCAGGGTGACGTCGGTGAGGGTGAAGGCTGCGCCCGGGGCCACACCTGCAGGGCGCAGCGCTGCCAGCGTGGCCGCGGGCGGATTGTCGATGACAATGGGGCCCGAAAGCGTGTTACCGACAATAAGGGCCTGACGGTTGAGACGTGCCATGAGCCCGGTCAGGGGGATGGCGGCAGAGGCGCTGGAAATCGGACCACCGGCGGTGATCGAACCGGCCGACGCCAGGCCGGAGAGGGACAGGGCCGCAGAGGCGGCGAGAATCTTGAATTTCATGATGGAGTCCTTGGCGGGGCGATCAGAAGAAGAGGCTGTAGCCGACGCTGCCGGCAAACTCGATATCGCCGTTGTTGCGTTCGGTCAGGTTGATGGCGCCGAGTGACAGCGTCAGCGGCAGGCCGCGCAGGGGGACGGTCGACACGCCCGCATTGAGGGTGCTGCCGGACCAGTCGACGATGGTCGACACCTGCGGATGGACGACCAGTGCCATGCCGGCGATGAGGGAGGCGCGATCTTCGCCGCGGTCATCGAAGCGGCCATCGCCGACGCCGAGGTTGATGGCCAGCGACATGTCGGTTTCGGCCACCGGCAGCACGTGGGTACCGACCGCGTAATAGGTTTCGTCGACATTATCTGCCGCGCCCCAGCCGCCGGCGCCTTCAACGCCGATGGCGATGGAGGTGGAGTCGCCGAGCATGCGGTGTAGTTTGGCACTGAACGCGCCGTCTTCACCGAAGTTGTCCTGAAGGCTGATGATGTTGACGATCACCTCAAGGCCAATGGCGTTGGTCGCGTCACCGAAGCCGGCGACCAGGCCCATCGAGCCGTCGACGTCGTCCTGCGCGGTGTCCGGCAGCGTCTGACCCCCGATGGCGGCACCCAGCGTGCCCCAGTTGGCGCCATAACCGATGGGTGAACCGAAGGCGATGCCGGGGTGGCCGCCCGGGGCGCCGAGGCCGAGCAGGTTCTGCAACTGTGCGGTGCTGAGCCCGAGATCGCTGGCGGCAAGGGTCGGGCCGGCGGCCTGGGCCAGCGTGCTGGCGCCGGTCATCGCGGCGGCCAGGGCCAGCGGGCAAAGGAGTTTGGAGCTGCGGTTCATGCGGTGTATCTCCCCTAATGAGGTGTCAGGACAGCCACGGCGAGGTGACTGATAGCGACAGATTATCACTCGCTTGTGTAGGCAACGCGACGACCGCGTCACAGGATGGGCGTGTAGCGCCCTATGTCATTGCGAGCTCGCAACGCGGGTAAGGCAGTCGATTCCTTGTCATTGCGAGCCTGCGCAGCAGGCGCGGCAATCTCGTCCGGGTGGCTGTGCCCTCGACGACGAGATCGCCACGGGGCTTCGCCCCTCGCGATGACAGGTGGGGGCTATGCCCCTTCGCGGTGACAGTCGATTCCTTGTCATTGCGAGTCCGCAACGCGGGCGCGGCAATCTTGTGCGGGTGGCTGTGCCTTCGACGACGAGATCGCCACGGGGCTTCGCCCCTCGCGATGACAGATGGGGGCTACGCCCCTCGCGATGACAGTTATTGGCGACGCCCTTCGCGATGACAGATGGGGGCTTCGCCCCTCGCGGTGACGGTCGATTCCTTGTCATTGCGAGCCCGCAACGCGGGCGCGGCAATCTTGTCCGGGTGGCTGTGCCTTCGACGACGAGATCGCCGCGGGGCTTCGCCCCTCGCGATGACAGATGGGGGCTTCGCCCCTCGCGATGACAGGTGGGGGCTATGCCCCTTCGCGGTGACAGTCGATTCCTTGTCATTGCGAGTCCGCAACGCGGGCGCGGCAATCTTGTCCGGGTGGCTGTGCCTTCGATGACGAGATCGCCACGGGGCTTCGCCCCTCGCGATGACAGTTATTGGCTACGCCCCTTCGCGGTGACAGTCGCTTTCTTGTCATTGCGAGCCCGCAACGCGGGCGCGGCAATCTTGTCCGGGTGGCTGTGCCTTCGACGACGAGATCGCCGCGGGGCTTCGCCCCTCGCGATGACAGATGGGGGCTACGCCCCTCGCGATGACAGTTATTGGCGACGCCCCGCGCGATGACAGGTGGGGGCTATGCCCCCGCGCGGTGACGGTCGCTTCCTTGTCATTGCGAGCCCGCAACGCGGGCGCGGCAATCTCGTCCGGCGGGCGCAGGGCCCACCCCGCCTAAATCACCCCGGTCCGGTGCACAGGACGGTACGCCCGGGCCGGGCTGGGGGCCGGGAGGGTCGCCGTGGCGGCGCGCAGACGCTCGGCGCTGCGGTGGGCTTCGGACTCGTCGGCAAACAGGAAAGCATCAATGCCCAGTTCGCGCATCGGCACCACCTTGTCGCAGACCACGGCCGGGCCGCTGGCGATCAGCTGGCCCTGATACCCGGCAGCCCGTAGCTGTCGGGCCTGTGAGTAGGGACGGCCCTCGCCGAAGCTGTCGAAGGCCAGTGCCAGCCGCGGCTGCGCCAGCAGGGCATCGCGCAGCGGGGTCACCGACAGGGCGGGCGCCAGCCGCGGTACGCCGGTGGCGGCGCCCAGGCTATCGGCATCGTGGATGGGCGCAAGCACCAGCGTAGTGTCGTCCGTGTCAGCCGTGCCGGCCTCGCCGTCGGCGAGGATCACCACGGCGGTGGCGGTCACCGAGCCCTGCGCATCCATCAGGAACTGGGGGGCGCTATCGGTGCTCATGCGTAGATCCGCTGTTTGAACGGCGCCATGCCGACCCGCCGATAACAGTTGAGGAAGCTCTCGTCCTCGCCTTCGCGGTTGTCGACATAGGTCTGGATGATGCGTTCGACCACTTCGGCCACCTCGGCCTTGCCGACCGACGGGCCGGTGCGGTCGCCGAGGCTGGCGTCGTTTTCGGCGCTGCCACCGAGGGTGATCTGGTACCACTCCTCACCCTTCTTGTCGACGCCGAGAATGCCGATGTGGCCGACGCTGTGGTGACCGCAGCCGTTCATGCAGCCGCTCATCTTGAGTTTGATTTCGCCGACGTCGTACTGGTAGTCGAGGCTCTCGAAGCGCTCGAAGATGTCCTGTGCCACCGAGATCGAGCTGGCATTGGCCAGCGAGCAGAAGTCCAGACCCGGGCAGCAGATGAGGTCGGTGAGCAGGCCGATGTTGGGCGTCGCCAGGTTGTGGGTGGCCAGGGTCTGCCAGACCGCGTACACGTCTTCCTGCGCCACCTCGGCCAACACCAGGTTCTGGTCGTGGGTGCTGCGCACCTCGTCGAAGCTGTAGCGCTCGGCGAGATCGGCGACCACGTCCATCTGGTCGGCGGTGATGTCGCCCGGGGCGATGCCCGAGGCTTTCAGTGACACGAACACGATCTTGTAGCCGTCGATGCGGTGCGGCTGCACGTTGCGCTTGCAGAAGGTCGCGAAGGCGGCGTCTTCGGCCTGTTTGGCAGCAAAGCCGGTGTCTGCGGCGGCATCGGCACGGTACGGGTGTGCGGTGAAGTGGCCCTTGAACCAGGCCAGCTGCTCGGGGGTGACGGTGAGGTCGCCACCACGCAGCCCGCTGTTCCACTCGGCTTCCACCGCCTCGCGGAAGGCGGCGATGCCCATGTCCTTCACCAACACCTTGATGCGGGCGCGGTGAATGTTGTCGCGGCGGCCACGCAGGTTGTAGACACGGAGAATCGCTTCGCAGTAGCTCAGCAGATCGGCTTCGGGCAGGAACTCGCGGATCTTCTGGCCGATCATCGGCATGCGGCCGAGGCCACCACCGACGTAGATGGTGTAGCCGATCTCGCCCGCCTCGTTGCGGATGATGTGGACGCCGATGTCATGCACCGAGGTGGCGACGCGATCGGTGGTGCTGGACGAAAAGGCGAACTTGAACTTGCGCGGCAGCCAGTTGAACTCGGGGTGGAAGGTGGCCCACTGGCGGGTCAGCTCGCAGTAGGGGCGGGGGTCCACCAGTTCGTCGCGGGCAACGCCGGCCAGATGGTCGGCGGTGATGTTGCGGATGCAGTTGCCGCTGGTCTGGATGGCGTGCATCTGCACGGTGGCCAGCTCGGCGAGGATGTCCGGTACCTGTTCCAGTTTCGGCCAGTTGTACTGGATGTTCTGGCGGGTGCTGAAGTGGCCGTAGCCCTTGTCATAGGTGCGGGCGATGTGGCCCAGCATGCGCAACTGCTTCGACGACAGCAGGCCATACGGGATCGACACCCGGAGCATCGGCGCGAAGCGCTGCACATACAGCCCGTTGCGCAGCCGCAGCGGCTTGAAGTCGTCTTCCGGCAGCTCGCCGGCCAGGTAGCGCTGGGTCTGCTCGCGGAACTGGGCAACCCGCTGGTCCACCAGCGCTTGGTCGTAGGCGTCGTACTGATACATGCGTGACTCGTCGGTCCCCACGTGGGAAGGGCGCGAAGCGTAACAGTGTGGAAACAGCCTTAGAAGGGCTTATTCAATGACCAAATCGTCATAAAAACGCGGGCTGTCACTGCGAGTCCGCCCCTACCTGTCATTGCGAGTCCGCGAAGCGGGCGCGGCAATCTCATCCGGTCGGCACTGCTCTCCACCACGAGATCGCCACGGGGCTGCGCCCCTCGCGATGACAGAAAATGAGCTTACGCCCCTCGCGATGACAGGAAATGAGCTTACGCCCCTCGCGATGACAATCGATACCCTGCCATTGCGAGCCCGCCCCTACCTGTCATTGCGAGCCCGCGAAGCGGGCGCGGCAATCTCATCCGGTTGGCACTGCCCTCCACCACGAGATCGCCACGGGGCTTCGCCCCTCGCGATGACAGAAAATGAGCCTTCGCCCCTCGCGATGACAAGCAATACCCTGTCATTGCGAGCCCGCGAAGCGGGCGCGGCAATCTCGTCCGGCGGGTGCTACCGCGTTTCCGGCAGCAGCTTGCCGGCCGCCGCTGCCCGGGTCTCGGCATCGGCGATGCTGGCCACCGACTCCACCATCTCGCGGGTGAGGTGCGGCGCAAAGGCGGTAATGAAGTCGAGCATGTAGCCGCGCAGGAACAGCCCGCGGCGGAATCCGATGTGGGTCACGCTGGGCTCGAACAGGTGGTCGGCGGGCAGGCACACCAGGTCCTTGTCGACCTCCGGGTCCCAGGCCATCTCGGCGACGATGCCGACGCCCAGCCCGAGGCGGACGTAGGTCTTGATGACGTCGGCATCCACCGCGGTCAGCACCACGTCATGGCGCAGGCCATGGGCGGCAAAGGCCTGGTCCAGCTTGGAGCGGCCGGTGAAGCCGAAGGTGTAGGTGATCAGCGGATGCTCGGCCAGGCGCGGCAGGGTGATGCGGCTCTCGCGGGCCAGCCGATGGTCGGGGCGCACCAGCACGCAGCGGTTCCAGCGATAGCAGGGCAGCATCACCAGTTGTTCGAAGTGCTCCAGCGCTTCGGTGGCGATGGCGAAGTCGGTTTCACCCTCGGCAGCCATCTTGGCGATCTGCGGTGGCGAGCCCTGGTGCAGGTGCAGGGCCACCCGCGGATACTGGCTGCGGAAGCGGGTGATCACCGGCGGCAGCGCGTAGCGTGCCTGGGTGTGGGTGGTGGCAATGGTGAGATCGCCGCGGTCGGTGTCCTTGAACTCGTGGGCGACGTTCTTGATGTTCTCCGCCTCGTGCAGCACCCGGGCCGCATATTCGAGGATACGCGCGCCGGCCGGGGTGACCTCCGACAGGTGTTTGCCGTTGCGCACGAAGATGTCGACCCCCAGCTCCTCCTCCAGCAGGCGGATCTGCTTGGACACGCCGGGCTGGGAGGTGAACAGGGCCTCGGCCGCCGCCGTGATGTTGAGGCCGCGGCGCGCGACTTCATGGATGTAGTGCAGCTGACGGATTTTCATGGTTGTACCGCCTCGTTATTCCCGCAGGTTCTCAAAGTATAGGCAGGCATCGGCGTCGAGGTGGGGTAGCATCCGCGGCTGACGCCCTGCATTCCGGAGCCCTGATGTCGTTCTGGCCCTATTTCCCCGTGTTCGTTCGCCTTCAGGACCAGCCCGTGCTGCTGGTGGGCGGGGGGGAAGTGGCCTTGCGCAAGGCCCGTCTGCTGGTGCGTGCCGGTGCCCGGGTGCGGGTGGTGGCGCCCGAGGTCCATGCCGAACTGGCTGCGCTGCAGGGCGTCGAGGTGATCGGCCAGGGCTTTGAGCCCGCCCATCTGGAGGGGATGCGCCTGTGCGTGGCGGCCACCGATGACATGGCCGTCAACCGCGCGGTTGCCGCCGCCGCCGAGACTGCCGGTGTCTGGGTCAATGTGGTGGACGATCCCCGTCACAGTCGCTTCATCACCCCTGCCATCATCGACCGCAGCCCGCTGCTGATTGCCATCAGCTCAGCGGGCAGTGCACCGGTGCTGGCACGCCGACTGCGCGAGCAGCTGGAAACCACCTTGCCGGCCACCCTCGGCGCGCTGGCCCGGTTCATGGGCGAGGCGCGGGCCCGGCTCAAACCGAAATTGGGGGTGGATGTGCGCCGCCGCCTGTGGGAACGGTTTCTCGATGGCCGCGGCCCCGAAGCCGTACACCGCGGTGATCTGACAGCCGCCGGTGCCGTGCTCGACGCCCTGGTGGCCGAGGCCGACAGCCCCACCGGTGAGGTGTACCTGGTCGGCGCAGGGCCGGGCGACCCGGACCTGCTCACTTTTCGCGCCCTGCGGCTGATGCAGCAGTGCGACGTGGTGCTCTACGACCGCCTGGTGGCGCCCGCCATTCTCGACCTGGTGCGGCGCGATGCCGAGCGCATCTTCGTCGGCAAGAAGAAGCACCAGCACACGGTGCCGCAGGACGAGATCAATGCAGAGCTGGTGCGGCTCGCCAGTGCCGGCAAGCGGGTATTGCGGCTGAAGGGCGGCGACCCGTTCATCTTCGGCCGGGGGGGCGAAGAGATCGAGCGGCTGGCCGACCACGGCATTCCGTTCCAGGTGGTGCCGGGCATCACCGCCGCCAGCGGCTGTGCCGCCTACGCCGGCATCCCGCTGACCCACCGCGACTACGCCCAGACCTGCATCTTCGTAACCGGCCACGCGCGGGCCGATGGGGCCTTGAGCCTGCCATGGCCAACGCTGGCGCGCCCCGGGCAGACCGTGGTGGTCTACATGGGCCTGTCGACGTTACCGATGCTGTGCGCCGCCTTCATCGCCCACGGTCTGCCGGACGACTGGCCCTGCGCCCTCGTCGTCGAGGGCACACAACCCACCCAACAGGTGATCACCGGCACCCTCGCCACCCTCGCCGCCAAGGTCGCCAGCGCCGAGGTGACCGGCGCCAGCCTGTTGATCGTGGGGGAGGTGGTGTACCTAAGAGAGCGGCTTAAGTGGGTGAAGCCCGCCGTTTAGCGAGCACTGCTCGCTGGCGGGCTGAACGACCCGGCATGGAAGCCGGGGCCGGAGTGGATTCGCGAAGTGACGGTTCGCCACGATGGCCAGCGCTGAGGTGTATTAGCGGCACAACAGCCGTTTAGCGAGCACTGCTCGCTGGCGGGCTGAACGACCCGGCATGGAAGCCGGGGCCGGAGTGGATTCGCGAAGTGACGGTTCGCCACGATGGCCAGCGCTGAGGTGTATTAGCGGCACAACCCAACGCGTATTCGGGGTACTGCCCGCCAGACGAGATTGCCACGCCCGCTGAGCGGGCTCGCAATGACGGGGAAAGGGGTTGTCATCGCGAGGGGCGCAGCCCCGTGGCGATCTCGTGATCGAGGGCAATGCCGGCCGGACGAGATTGCCGCGCCGCCTGCCGCGCCGGCCCTGAGCGGGACATCGTATCCCGCGCTCCCCTGCGCTCGTCAGACCGTCCGGCGCCCTCAACGGGAACAACCGCAAAAGCGTCACGGCCTGCGGGCTTTTCGCTTTTCGGGCCCCTTGGCGTGGACCGAGCAGCGCAGCGCGCACAGCGGGTCAGCCGGACACGATGTCCGGCTGAGGGATGCGACGACAGGATGTCGTCTCAGACCGGCCCCGAGCACGGCAGATCGGCCGGGGACCGGCGCAGCCGGCGCCCTCTCCGGGCGTGCTTTCTTTGGGGGCGGCTGCCCCACGGTGCCGCGCAGCGTGGGTGCGGGGGCAGACGCCGCCCCCCGGGCCCAAAGCAAAATGCAGCCACGCACCCGCACTCCCGCTCCACCGTGCTGCGCACGCTCCGTGTCGTGCGGGGGCTTCTTTGCACGAGCAAAGAAAGGTGCCTCGCTCAGCAGAGCGAAACCGCTGCAACCGACATACGAAATCGTATTGACGAAGTACCGTCCTGCGAGCCGACACCGCTGTTGGATTGTGCCGCGAATACACCTTGGCGCTGGCCATCATGGCGAACCGTCACTGCGCTAATCCACTCCGGCCCCGGCTTCCATGTCGGTGCGTTCACCCCACCTGCGAGCAGTGCTCGAAACATCGGTGGGGTTGACCCTCGCTAGCGAGTACTGCTCGCTGGCGGCTTTCACCCCAATTTTCGCAACGCGCTCTCGTCGAGGTCCTTGGCGCGCAGCCGCTTCTGGATGCTGCGAAGAATGCCGGCACCATCGAGGCCCCACTGGGCCATCAGCTCTTCGCGGGTTCCGTGTTCGACGAACTGGTCGGGCAGGCCCAGGTTGAGGACCGGCACCTGCTGGTGATGGGCGACCAGCGCCTCGTTGACGGCTGACCCGGCGCCACCGGCGCGGACGTTGTCCTCCAGCGTGACCAGCAGGTCATTTTCCTGTGCGAGGTCGAGGATCAGCTCGGTATCGAGTGGCTTGACGAAACGCATGTCGGCGACCACCGCGTCGATGATTTCGGCGGCTTCCAGCGCCGGTGCCACCATGCAGCCGAAGGCGAGCAGGGCCACCCGCGGTCGCCGCCGGCCGAGCGCTTCGCGGACGATGCGGCCCTTGCCGAGCGTCAGCGGGCGGGGGTCGGCCTCCAGCGTCAGGCCAGGGCCGTTGCCGCGCGGGTAGCGGACGGCGCTGGGGCCGGTGTGGCCGAGCCCGGTCTGCAGCATGCGCTGGCATTCCACTTCGTCGCTGGGGGCCATCACCACCATGTTGGGGATACAGCGCAGGTAGGACAGGTCGAAGGCGCCGTGATGGGTGGCGCCGTCGGCACCGACCAGACCGCCACGATCGATGGCGAACAGCACCGGCAGGTTCTGCAGGGCGACGTCGTGGATCAGTTGATCGTAGCCGCGCTGGAGAAAGGTCGAGTAGATCGCGCAGACCGGCTTGAGGCCTTCGCAGGCAAATCCGGCAGCGAGCGTGACCGCATGTTGCTCGGCGATGCCGACATCGAAGTAGCGGTCGGGGAAGCGTTCTGCGAACTGCACCAGGCCGGAGCCTTCACGCATGGCGGGGGTGATCGCCACTACCTGCGGGTCGCGGCTGGCCTGATCGCACAGCCAGTCGCCGAAGATCTGGGTATAGGCCGGGCGTCCGCCGGGCTTCTTGCTGGGGAACTGGCCGGTGACCGGATCGAACTGGGTGACCCCGTGATATTTGATGGGATCGAGCTCTGCCGGGTCGAAGCCCTTGCCCTTGACGGTGAGCACGTGCAGCAACTGCGGACCGCGCAGGGTTTTCAGGCGGTCGAAGGCAGCGGTCAGCTGGCCCAGGTCATGGCCGTCGATGGGGCCGTGGTAGTCAAGCCCGAGGGTGCGGAACAGGGCGCCGGGATCATCAAGATGGGCGACGTTCTCCTCGCTGTCCTGCGGTAGCCGCCGCAGGTGAGGTGCCACCAGCCCCAGTTTCTGTACCAGCCGGGCGGTGTGGTTACGCATGCCGCCGACGTTTTCGGAGATCGACATGTCGTTGTCGTTGTAGACCACGATCAGGTCTTCGCCGGTATGGCCGGCGTGGTTGAGCGCTTCGAAGGCCATGCCGGCGGTCATGCCGCCATCGCCGATGATGGCCACTGCCCGGCGGTGCTCGCCCTTGATGCGGGCGGCGGCGGCCATGCCGAGGGCCGCAGAGATGCTGGTGGACGAGTGGCCCACCCCGAAGGTGTCGTATTCGCTCTCATCGCGGTGGCAGAACGGGGCCAGGCCCTCGTACCGGCGGATGGTTTCCAGTCGGGCCCGGCGGCCGGTGAGCATCTTGTGCGGATAGGCCTGGTGGCCCACATCCCAGACCAGGCGGTCGTCCGGCGTGTTGAAGCAACGGTGCAGGGCGATGGTGAGTTCCACCGTGCCAAGGTTGGCGGCAAAGTGCCCGCCGATACGGCCGAGCGTCTCAATCAGGTGGCGTCGCAGCTCGATCGCCAGGCCCGGCAGCTCGTCTTCGCGCAGGGCGCGCAGGTCGGCCGGGGTGTTGACGCGGCCCAGCAGGGCATATCCGGGGATGTCGCTCATGTCGGCATTATGACGAATGCGGGCGCCCTGGTGGCGCCGGGTTCGGGGACTCGGAAATCATGGGACGCCAGTGCCACGGCGGTCGCCTTGCTCAGCACTCGACACTCATTACGCAGCACTGTCGCTTAATGTTGCCGGGCGGCCATCAGGTCGATCATGGCCGTAAGGGGGGCGGCATTGGGCACCTCGGCCAATGCGCGGTGGGCCTGCGCAAAGGTGTCGTCGGCCGCGGCGCGGGCGCCGGCCAGCCCCAGCAGGCTGACGTAGGTGGTCTTGCCGTTGCGCTGGTCCTTGCCGGCGGTCTTGCCGAGGGCGTCACTGCTGGCCTCGACGTCGAGGATGTCATCCTGGATCTGGTAGGCGAGGCCGAGGGCATCGCCGCAGCGGTCCAGCGCTTCGGCGATCACGGCTGGCGGCTCGGCCACCAGCCGCGGCAGGGTGACACTGGCGGCGATCAGGGCCCCGGTCTTGCGTTGGTGCAGGTCCTGCAAGGCGGCCACGGAAATGCTGCCGGCGCGGGCGCCCTCCGCTGCCAGATCCAGCGCCTGGCCGCCGACCATGCCGACCGAGCCGGAGGCCCGTGCCAGTGCACCAACCAAGGCTGCACGGCGGGCCGCGGGCACCCGCGCATCGGTTGCCAGCACCTCGAAAGCCAGGGTGCCGAGGGCATCGCCGACGAGTATGGCCGTGGCTTCGTCGTACTGGCGGTGCACGGTGGGCCGGCCGCGTCGCAGGTCGTCGTCGTCCATCGCCGGCAGGTCATCGTGGACCAGTGAATAGGCATGGATCAGCTCGACCGCGCAGGCACAGCCATCGACCTGGTCCAGCGGTACCCCGAGCACGCGCGCGGTGCCGTAGACCAGCAATGCCCTAAGCCGTTTACCGCCCTCGCAGGCATAGCGCATCGCCGTGTGCAGCCGGGCGGGATGCGCGGTGGCAGTGGGCAACACGCCGGCCATCCGCGCCGCCAGCCGGGCACGGTCGGCGTCGAAAAGGTCGCTCATTCGTCGGGTGTCGTCCGCTCGAGCACGTTTTCCACCCGCTGGGTGGCGGTCTCCAGGGTGGTCCGGCACTGCTGCGCCAGCGTCACGCCGCGCTCGAACACCGACAGCGAGGCTTCCAGCGGCAGGTCGCCCTGTTCCAGTTGCTGGACCAGGGTTTCGAGTTCCTTCATGGCGGCCTCGAACTGGCTGACGGGGTCTTCGGCGGGGGGCAGGGTCTTGGGCATGGCGTCAGGGTGCGGATTTGCCGCGCCACTGCACGGCGTAGAGGTCGTGGCGTCGGTCCTTGAGATTCTGCACCGTCCCGTGGGCGCGTGCAGTGGCCAGCGCCGCCAGGTCGAGGTCGGCGAAGGCGATCATCTCGACGTTGGGGGTGGTGTCGGCGGCCACGCCATCGCGGCCGAACGGGAAGTCACAGGGCGTGATGATGGCACTCTGGGCGTAGTGGATGTCCATGTTCTGCACCCGCGGCAGGTTGCCGGTGTTGCCGGAGGTGACGACGTAGATCTGGTTTTCCACCGCCCGCGCATGGGCGCAGTAGCGCACCCGCAGGTGGCCGTTGCGCTCCTCGGTGGAGTACGGCACGAACAGGATGTCGGCGCCCTGGTCGACCAGGTGGCGGGTGAGCTCGGGGAACTCGCTGTCGTAGCAGACCAGCACGCCGATGGTGCCGCAGTCGGTCTGGATGGCGCGCACATAGTCACCGCCTTCCACCTGCCACCAGTAGCGCTCGGCCGGGGTCGGGTGAATCTTCGGCTGTTCATAGACCGAGCCGTCGCGTAGAAACACGTGGGCCAGGTTCATTAGCCGTCCGTCGGGCTGCATGGCCGGGTGCGAGCCGGCAATGATGTTGACGTTGTAGCGCAGCGCCATGTCGTGGAACAGCGTTTCCAGCCGGTCGTTGTACTCGGCCAGCTTGAGAATCGCCTCGCGCGGCTTCAGCGGCGCATTCTCGATCGACAGCAACTGCAGTGCGAAGTATTCGGGGAACACCACGAAGTCGCACTTGTAGTCGGACACGGTATCGACGAAGTAGCGGACGATGCCGGCGAAATCGTCGAACGAGCCGATGGCACGCTGCAGGTACTGCACGGTGGCGACGCGCACGGTGGAGGGGCCGCGGTCCGGCGCCGAGTGAGCGCGTACCACATCGGTGCGGGCCTGCGGGTTGCGCCAGCGCATGTGGGTGGCGCTGCCGCCGGAGTCGGTGTCGGAGGTCAGGTAGCCTGGCAGCACGCCCATCAGCTCGAAGCCCTGGCGTAGCTGGAAGTTCATCACGGAGTCGCGCAGGCGGCCTTCGAGCACTTCCCTGCAATAGGCGGCGTGGTCGCCGATCTTGCGGGCGCGGCGGGCATAACCGGGCAGGCGGCCGCCGAAGACGATGCCCTCCAGCCCGAGGTTGACGCACAGCTTGCGGCGCGCCGAGTAGAGCCGCTCGGCCAGTCGCCGCTGGCGGTAGTCCGGGTCCACCGCCACTTCGTAGCCGTAGAGGTAGTCACCGTCCGGGTCGTGGGTGGAACCGAAGCCGTTGCCGGTGATCTCGGTCCAGGTATGCGGCCGCAGGGCCTCGTCAGTGGTGACGATGATCGAGGCGCTGTAGCCGGCAATGTGCCCGTCGAGCTCGGCCACCATGTGACCTTCGGGGAAGTGGTTGAGCTGCCCGCGCAGTTGGTCGCGGCTGTAGCCGCCCATGGTCGGGTAGGCCTTCTTCATGAGCCGGCGGATGGCCGGAATGTCCGCATGGGTCGCCATGCGGATGTTCAGCGAGCGATTTCGCGCCATGGAGGTCTCGGGCTGGGGAAAGGGCGTGACGGCACGCCTGCGATCACAGGCGCGTCACCAGGCCCGTAGTGTAACGGCCGAGATTCAGACCATCGGACGTCGATAGCCGCCGGCCAGCCCGCCGGGGGCCAGCACCAGCTGCCAAAGCTGTAGCGTGCGGGCGCGGAAGGCGCCGGCACAGGCCAGCAGGTAGTAGCGCCACATCCGCCGGAAACGATCGCCGTGGCGCTCGGCGAAGCGCGGCCAATGCTGCTGGAAGTTTCGATGCCAGGCCCGCAGGGTGCGGTCATAGTCGGCGCCGAAATTGTGGACATCCTCGATCACGAAGTGGGGATCGGCGGCATCGCTGATCTGTCCCAGCAGTGGCAACTGGCCGTTGCGGAAGATGTAGCGGTCGATCCAGGGGTCGGTGGTGTCACGGTGGTGGGTCTTGCCGATGGTGTGCAGCAGCATCAGCCCGTCTTCCCGCAGGCTGCGCTCTGCCACCGCGAAGAAGGCCGGATAGTTCTTGCTGCCAACGTGCTCGAACATGCCGATGGAGGCGATGCGGTCGAAGCGCTGCCGGCCGTCCGGGTTGAAGCTGCGGTAGTCCGCCAGTTCGAA
The DNA here is from genome assembly GCF_016918765.2 of Flagellatimonas centrodinii. GTDB lineage: Bacteria > Pseudomonadota > Gammaproteobacteria > Nevskiales > Nevskiaceae > Polycyclovorans > Polycyclovorans centrodinii. Next base: position 3,441,571 of record NZ_CP092104.1, on the reverse strand, counting down.
CCGCACCGGCAGTTGGGCGCAGCGTTCGGCGCCGTAAGCGGCCTGCTCGCGCGAGACAGTCAGGCCCAGGCATTCCACCCCGTAGTGTTCGGCGGCGTGGCGCATCAGGCTGCCCCAGCCGCAGCCGATGTCGAGCAACCGCATGCCGGGCTGCAGGCCGAGCTTGCGGCAAACCAGATCGAGCTTGGCGAACTGGGCATCCGCGAGGGTGTCGGCATCGGCCCAGTAGCCGCATGAATAGGCCATGGACGGGTCGAGCATGGCGGCGAAGAAGTCGTTGCCGAGGTCATAGTGCTGCTGGCCGACCATCCAGGCGCGGGCCTCGTTCTGCAGGTTGAACAGCCGTGCCCGCAGCCCGGCCCAGGCCAGCGCCGGGGTGCGCACGGCCTGGTCCAGCCGCGCCGACAACAGGCGGAAGATCAGGGTGTCGAGCTGTTCGGCATCCCACCAGCCGTCCATGTAGCTCTCGCCGAGCCCGAGGCTGCCCTGGGCGAGGATGCGCCGGGCGGTCTGCCGGTGGTGGATCTGCAGGTCCCAGGGGCGCGGGCCGTTCAGGCGGATGCCGGCACGTTCCAGCAGCCGGTCGAGGGTGGCGTCGGCAGGGTCGGCCGGTCGGGACCGGGTGGCTCCGGTGCGGCCGTGGGAAACGCTGGCGCGAGCATGGTGGTTCATCTCTGACCTCCTTGCAGGCCGGCAACCGCCGCCGCCGGCTTGGGGTGACCGTCAGCGGGTGCGGGCGCATGCGCGACCGACACGGCGCTGTGCGTAGGACTACCCTAGACCCCGCCGCCGGTTGCGGCAAGCGTTCCGGGGGTAGCGGCTTGCCTGCCGGGGCGCCATCCCGTAGCCTCCGCCCGCCCCGATTTTCAGCCGCCGAGCATGACCGACAATTCCAACTATAGCGCGCAAGCCATTGAAGTTCTTCAGGGTTTGGACCCTGTCCGGAAGCGCCCGGGGATGTACACGGATACCCAGCGTCCGAACCATCTGGCGCAGGAGGTCATCGACAACGCGGTCGACGAGGCCCTTGCCGGTCATTGCAAGACCATCACCGTCACCCTGTTCGACGACGGCTCGCTGGAAGTGGCCGACGATGGCCGCGGGATGCCGGTGGACATCCACCCGGAACATCAGGTCAGTGGGGTCGAGCTGATCCTCACCAAGCTGCATTCCGGCGCCAAGTTCTCCAACAAGATGTACACCTTCTCCGGCGGTCTGCACGGGGTGGGGGTGTCAGTGGTCAACGCGCTGTCGACGCGGATGACGGTCAACGTGTTCCGCGCTGGCAAGCAGTGGGCCATCGGCTTTGCCGACGGTCACAAGGCGGAAGAACTGGCCGAGGTCGGCACCGTCGGCCAGCGTCGCACCGGCACCACGCTGCGTTTCTGGCCTGACCCCAAATATTTCGACAGCCCCAAGTTCAGCCTGCCGCGGCTCAAGCAGGTGCTGCGTGCCAAGGCGGTGCTGTGTCCGAACCTGAAGGTGGTGCTGGATGACCGGACCCACAATGAACAGACCGTCTGGCAATACGAAAACGGCCTGGTGGATTACCTGAAAGATGCCCTGCAGGGTGCCGAGACGCTGCCGGCCGAGCCCTTCACCGGCAGCCTCAAGGCCAAGCGCGAAGAGGCCGAATGGGCGCTGGTGTGGACCCAGGGAGTCGGCGAGGCGGTGGCCGAGAGCTACGTCAACCTGATTCCCACTGCCCAGGGCGGCACCCACGTCAACGGGCTGCGCACCGGGCTGACCGAGGCGCTGCGCGAATTCTGCGAGTTTCGCAACCTGTTGCCGCGCGGCCTCAAGCTGACCCCGGACGATGTCTGGGCAGGCTGCCAGTACGTGCTGTCGACCAAGATGCACGACCCGCAGTTCGCCGGCCAGACCAAGGAGCGACTGTCATCGCGGGAGACCGCCGCCTTCGTCTCCGGCGTCATCCACGATGCCTTCGGTCTGTGGCTGAACCAGCATCCCAACGAAGGCGAGCAGATCGCCCAGTGGGTGATTGCCAATGCCGCCGCCCGCCTCAAGCAGAGCCGGCAGGTGGTGCGCAAGAAGATCACCAGCGGCCCGGCGCTGCCCGGCAAGCTGGCCGACTGCGTCTCCACCGACCTCAACCAGACCGAGCTGTTTCTGGTGGAAGGTGATTCCGCCGGTGGCTCCGCCAAACAGGCGCGCGATCGCGATACTCAGGCCGTGATGCCGCTGCGCGGCAAGATTCTCAACACCTGGGAATGCGACGCTGGCGAGGCCTTGGCCAGCCAGGAGATCCACGACATCTCGGTGGCCATTGGCGTCGACCCCGGCAGTGCCGACCTGTCGCAGCTGCGCTACGGCAAGATCTGTGTGCTGGCCGATGCCGACTCCGACGGTCTGCACATCGCCACACTGCTGTGCGCGCTGTTCCTGCGCCACTACCGGCCGCTGGTGGATGCCGGCCATATCTACATCGCGATGCCGCCGCTGTACCGGGTGGATGCCGGCAAGCAGGTGTTCTATGCGCTGGATGCCGGCGAGCGCGACGGCATTCTCGACCGCCTGCAGGCGGAGCAGCCGCGCACCAAGCTCAGCGTCACCCGCTTCAAGGGCCTGGGCGAAATGAACCCGCTGCAGTTGCGCGAGACCACCATGGCGCGGGATACCCGGCGGCTGGTGCAGCTGACCCTCGACGAGGGCCAGTCCGACCAGATCGTCGACATGCTGCTCAACAAGAAACGCGCTGGCGACCGCAAGGAATGGCTGGAACGCGAAGGCAACCGGGCGGAGATCTGAACCCATGACCGACATCATCGAAACCGAACGCCTGCCGCTGAGCGTCTTCGCCGAGAAGGCCTACCTCGACTACTCCATGTACGTGGTGCTGGACCGCGCCCTGCCGCACGTGGCCGATGGCCTGAAGCCGGTGCAGCGGCGCATCGTCTACGCCATGAGCGAACTGGGGTTGGCGGCCGGCGCCAAGTACAAGAAGTCGGCACGCACCGTCGGGGACGTGCTCGGCAAGTTCCACCCGCACGGTGACTCCGCCTGTTACGAGGCGATGGTGACCATGGCGCAGCCCTTCGCCTACCGCTATCCGCTGGTGGACGGGCAGGGCAACTGGGGCTCGCCGGACGACCCCAAGAGCTTTGCCGCGATGCGCTACACCGAGTCGCGGCTGACCGCCTATGCGGCCACCCTGCTGACCGAGCTCGGCAACGGCACCGCCGACTGGGTGCCCAACTTCGACGGCACCATGGACGAGCCGAAGCTGTTGCCGGCGCGCCTGCCCAACATTCTGGTCAACGGCACCACCGGTATTGCCGTCGGCATGGCCACCGACATCCCGCCGCACAACCTGCGCGAGCTGGCCAAGGCTTGCATTCATCTGCTGAAGCACCCGGGGGCGGAGATCGAAACCCTGATGGGCTTCGTGCCGGCGCCGGACTACCCGACCGGCTGCGAGATCGTTTCGGAGTCGGCCGACCTGCTCAAGCTCTACCGTACCGGCCTTGGCCAGGTGCGGGCGCGGGCGGTGTGGGAACGCGAGGCCGACACCGGCCACATCATCATCACCGCGCTGCCGCATCAGGTTTCCGGGTCGCGGGTGCAGGAACAGATCGCCGACCAGATGCGCGCCAAGAAGCTGCCGCTGGTGGAGGATCTGCGCGACGAGTCGGACCATGAGAGTCCGGTGCGCATCGTCATCGTCCCGCGTTCCAACCGGGTCGATGCGACGCAGTTGATGACCCACCTGTTCGCCACCACCGACCTCGAGAAGAGCTATCGGGTCAACCTCAACATGATCGGCCTCGACGGCCGGCCCAAGGTGAAGAACCTGCGGGAAATCCTGGTCGAGTGGCTGGACTACCGCTTTGCCACCGTCACCCGCCGGCTCAACCACCGGTTGGCCAAGGTCAACGATCGCCTGCACCTGTTGGAAGGCCTGCTGATCGCCTTCCTCAACCTCGATGAGGTGATCCGCATCATCCGCCAGGAGGACGAGCCGAAGGCGGTGCTGATGCGCACCTTCGCCTTGTCCGAACGCCAGGCCGACTACATTCTCGACACCAAGTTGCGGCAGTTGGCGCGGCTGGAAGAGATGAAGATCAAGGGCGAGCAGGATGCCCTGGCCGTGGAACGCGCCGAGCTGGAGCGGCTGCTGGGCGATGACGCCGCACTGAAGAAGCTGATCGGTCAGGAGATTCGCGAGGATGCCGAGAAGTACGGTGATGATCGCCGTTGCGCGATCAACGCCGCGCCGCCGGCACAGGCGATGTCGGCCGAAACCATCCTGCCGGCCGAGCCGATCACCGTGGTGCTGTCGAAGGCCGGCTGGATCCGCGCTGGCAAGGGTCATGATCTCGATCCCGAAACCCTGTCCTACAAGGCCGGCGACGAGTACGGCCTGCACTGCACCGGCAAGACCAACCAGTTGTTGATCCTGCTCGACGACCACGGGCGCGCCTACACCCTCAACCCGCGCGAACTGCCGTCCGCGCGCAGCCAGGGCGAGCCGGTGACCACCCGGCTGGACCTGCAGGACGGCGGCAAGATCGTCGCGATGATGTTGGGCGATGCCAGCGACCGCTATGTTGTCGGTTCCACCGAAGGCTACGGCTTCGTGGTGCGGCTGGAGGCCCTGCAGGGCCGCAACCGCGCCGGCAAGGCCGCCGTCACCATCGGGGCGGGTGCCGGCCTGTTGCGACCGTCGAAACTGACCGGCGATGACGCCCAGGTCGCACTGACCACCGCCGAAGGTCGCCTGCTGCTGTTCCCGGTGGCCGAACTGCCGGAACTGGCCAAGGGCAAGGGCAACAAGCTGATCAGCCTCAAGGGCCAGGACCGCATCCTCGCCAGCTGCGTGCTGCCGCCGGATACCCCGCTGGCGCTGGTCTGTGGCAAGCGTACGCTGACCCTCAAACCGTCCGATCTTGCCGGATACACCGGCGCGCGGGCCAGTCGCGGCTCGCATCTGCCGCGGGGGTTCCAGCGGGTGGACCAGATGGCGCCGGAGGGCGCGTGAGGCGTCATTGCGAGCCCGTAATGCGGGCGCGGCAAACGCGTCCGGTTGGCAGTGCCCACATCAACGAGATCGCCGCGGGGCTGCGCCCCTCGCGATGACACCCTTTGGCAGTGCCCACATCAATGAGATCGCCGCGGGGCTGCGCCCCTCGCGATGACACCCTTATTGTTGTCATTGCGAGCCCGCAGCGCGGGCGTGGCAATCTCGTCCGGCTGGCAGTGTTGTTAATGCAGCTTGAGTTCCCGGCCTCCAGACCCAATAGTATTTCCGTCCATCCGGACGTACTGACTGATCGACACCCATGAAACGTATTGCCCTGTTCCTCGCCACCAACATCGCGGTCATTCTGGTGTTGTCGGTGGTGGCCCGCCTGCTCGGCGTTGACCGCTTCCTCGAAGCCGACGGCTCGCTCAACCTCAACCAGTTGCTGGTGTTCTGCGCCATCTTCGGTATGGGGGGCTCCTTCATCTCGCTGCTGATGTCGAAATGGATCGCGCTGCGCAGCACCGGTGCCCAGGTCATCAAGGAGCCGCGCAACAGCATGGAGATGTGGCTGCTCAATACCGTGCGGCGGCAGGCGCAGGCAGCCGGCATCGGCATGCCGGACGTCGCCGTGTATGACGCCCCGGAGCCCAACGCCTTCGCCACCGGTGCCAACAAGAACAAGGCGCTGGTCGCCGTCTCTACCGGCCTGATGCGGCACATGAATCAGGACGAAGTTGAAGCCGTGCTGGCGCATGAAGTCTCACACGTCGCCAATGGCGACATGATTACCCTCACCTTGATCCAGGGCGTGGTGAACACCTTCGTGATGTTCCTGTCGCGGGTGATCGGCCACGTGCTCGACCGTGCCGTGTTCAAGACCGAGCGCGGCTATGGCCCCGGCTACTTCATCTCGGTGCTGGTGCTGCAGGTGGTGTTCGGCATTCTTGCCTCGACCATCGTTGCCTGGTTCTCGCGGCAGCGGGAGTTTCGCGCCGATGCCGGCGGTGCCCACCTGGCCGGTCGGCGCAAGATGATTGCAGCACTGGAGAAGCTGAAGAGCGCTCACGGTGCGTCGACGCTGCCCGAGCAGATGTCCGCCTTCGGCATCTCCAGCGGTGCCCGCAAGTGGTTCGCCACCCACCCGCCGCTGGATGTCCGCATCGCGGCTCTGCAGCGCGCGAACACCGCCGTGTAGCGAGCTCTGTTCGCGGGTGGGGGAACGGGGCCCAACGCCTATTCAAGGCAGTGCACGCCGGCCGAGATTGCCACGCCCGCTACGCGGGCTCGCAATGACAGGGAAAGGAACCGTCATCGCGGAGGGCGCCGCCTAACTTCCTGTCATCGGAGGGGCGCAACCTAACTTCCTGTCATCGCGAGGGGCGCATCCAACCTTCCTGTCATCGCGAGGGGCGCAGCCAAACTTTCTGTCATCGCGAGGGGCGCAGCCCCGCGGCGATCTCGTCCGGCCGGCGCTGCCATCGTGACGAAATTGCCACACCCGCATTGCGGGTTCGCAATGACAAGGGTTCCGTCCCTCTGACTCTGCGACCCGGCTGCTGGCCTGCAGATTGCTTGCCTGTCATCCAGCCGTGCCATGCTGGGTCACGGGGACGTCGGCAATCAGGGGGGCGGTATGGCACGGCATCTGGGGATGTGGGGCGGAATTTCGTTGCTGCTGGCTGGCTGCGCGGTGCTGCCGGGTCGGCCGGTGGGGGCCATCGTGCGCACCCAGCCGCCGGGCGCGATGATTGTCGAACTCGGGACCGATCGGGCCCTACATGCGGCGCCCGCTGCCATTTACTACGGTGCTGATCGCTTGCCCCAGAGTTATGCCGAGCGCGCCTGTTTCCGGGTGGCCGGGTTCGCTGCCGTCTGGCCGCAAGGGGAGGCGGCCCGCACGCCGCCGCTGATCGACCTCTGCCGCCCCGGCAACCAGCCGGCAGAGCTGCTGCTGGTTCAACCTTCGCCGCCCACCGACCCGTTGCCGGAAGACGATCAGGACGCGGCGTTAGCGGTGGCGGTCGAGCAATTCCTGCAGGGCGGACAGGCGATCACGTTGCGTTGCGTGCAGATCTCGGTGGGGGCCGATTCAGCGCTGCATTGCTACTGAGCGGCGCGGGTATGTGCTTGCGGGGTCCGGGCGCAGCCTCAGAGGCGCTCATCAGTCCAGGGCGAGTAGCTGTCCCCAGGGCACCTGCCAACGAGCGCTCAGTCGGCCGCGACCGTCATCGGCCAGCCATTCGATGTGTCCTGACATCTGGCGCAGACGTTCATGCAGGTTGTTGAGTCCGACCGAGGGCTGCCAGGTCGTCGTGGCCGGGCCTTCGTAGGCATGGGTCACGACCACCGTCAGCCGGGTCTCGCTGCAGCTCAGATCGACCGTCAGTTCCGGTGCCTGTGGACAATGTCGCAGCGCATTGCTGACACATTCGCGCAGCACCCGCGACAGCGCCAACACCGCGCCGCCGCCGAGAACGTGGTCGGGCACAGGGCCCGAAACCGTCCATGTCAGGGCGACCTCGGCTGCCTCACAGCGCTCGGCCACCTCGGCACGCCACTGGCCGAGCAGGGCATCAAAGGGGGTTGACGGCGTCTGCATGCTGTAGACCACCGCCCGCAATTCCTCCAGTGCCCGCCGGGCCTGCTCGGCATGCTCCCCGGGCAATTGGTGGCTGAGCGTGAGCAGGCGGGCGCCGACGTCGTCATGCAGGTCGCGCGCCACCCGGTCCCGTTCGCGTTGCACGCCCTCCTCCAGCAGACCACGGTAACGGCGAATCTGGTCGAACAGGCGGCGCAGTTCCGCCAGCAGGCGCAGGTCTTCCGACTGAAACAGGCGCTGCCCGCGCTCGGCGTACTGCAGGCGCATGCCGGGCAGGGTGGTGCTGGCCGGCGCCACCTCCAGCGACAGGCCGCTGTCGATGATGGCGTCGGTCTCAACCGTGGCGGTGCTGGTCGACAGGGGGGAAAACACGGCGCCCAGCAGCGCTTTCCAGGCATCGGCTGCCGGTTGGTCGCGGTCGGACAGGGCATCGGTAACCAGACCCACCAGGGCCGGCGCGTGGGCACGAACGCGACGACGGTTGAACAGCCCCCACAGCCATTGCCGCAGCGGAAAGTAGAGCCAGCCGGCAATCGCCAGCGATACCAGTAGCGAGGTTCGGCCGTCGATGCGCAGCAGGTAGACGAACAGCAGGTCAAGTGCGATGACGCCGAGGCCGCCGAAGAACAGGCCCCAGGCGGCGAACCACCAGCGATCAAGTCGGAACAGTTGGTAGCGCAGCACCCCGACCGCGATGCCGGCGTAGATCAGCAGGAAGAAGCCGAAGGCGTAGCCCTGGATGGCGCCGTTGTCGATCCCTGCCATCGCCGGCAGCACCATGACCGCAACAAAGGCGCCGCTACCGAACAGCCAGGCCAGCAGGAAGGCGCGCAACGCGGCTCGCTGGAACGGATCGCCGCGGGTGCGCCACCATTGCACGGCGGCCAGGCCGTAGGTCGACAGGTAGCCGAGGCTGATCGGCAGATGCGCCAGCGCTTCCACCGAGTCGTGGAGCCGCAGCGGAATCGACAGCCCGAAGCCGACATAGGCCGCGATGATCCAGGGGCCGGCATTGAAGGCCGCCAGCCGGGTCGGGTAGTACCAGAGCACCGCGATCAGACCACCGCAGAACAGCAGTGCACCGAATTCGTTGATCGATGACAGCGCCATGAACAGGGTGCCGTCGATGGCCAACTCACGGGTGCTGTAGATGGCGGCACTGCTGGCAAACATCAGCATGCCGACGCCGGTCAGTGCGTAGTAGCGGGTGGTGGGGTCCTGCCAGCGAAAAGCCAATACGCTGGCTCCGGCCAGCAGGCCGCCCACGGCGCAGAGGATCTGGAACCAGAACACGAAGGGCAGATCACCGAGTGGGCGACGCCCCTCGCCTGACAGCGGCACCTCGCGGCCGTCGGCGAGCACCAGGGCGGCATCGGCGGCCTGCTGCAGGGCGGCGTGGCCGCGCTGGCGGTCGAAGAAGACGTCCATGTCGGAATAGCGGGTGAAGGCCATGTCCGGTTCCGGCGTCAGGTCCACCGGTGCCAGCGGCAGGCGCCGACCATGGCCCTGGAGGGCGACGACCGGGGTGCCGGGGGGCAGGTCCATCTCATCGGGAGCCGTGGCGATGACCACCTGTTCGCCGTCAATCGCCAGGCCAATGCCCACCGCGGGTTGGCCGGTGGCGAGGGTGATGGCGGTGGCCACCACCAGGGCCGCGAGCGCCAGCGCGGCGGCCAGGACTCGCTGCGGCAGCAGCACGTTGCGCAGGTTCGGCATGCGGTGCGGTCGCTTCAGGGCCGGAGATCGGCGGCCAGCAGGACCACTTCCGGTTCCTGCACGGAATAGCCCTGGATGAAGTTCACCCCGAGCTGCCAGAGCTTGGCCATGGCCTGGGCGTTCTCGACATGGCTGACGATGGTCTTGATCTTGTTCTTCTTGGCGACATCCATCAGTTCACTCATGCGCGACAGCCGGTCGCGGTTGTCGAATTCCTGGGTGAAGACCGGGTGGAACTTGAGGTAGCGCACCGGCAGATGTTCGACCAGCTGTGCGGAGTGGGCGCCGATGCCGAAATGCTCGATGGCCACCTCCACTCCCAGCGGTAGCACCGCCTCGGCCAGCTGGCGGGCCTTGCGGATGTGGCTCTGCACGTTCACTTCCTGGAACTCGAAGATCAGTTCGTGCGGCTGCAACGGGCGTTGCGCCACCAGCGCGGTGAACCAGGTAATGAAGCTGTCCGCTTCCTTCACCGACTGCTCGGAAATTTTCACGAACAGGCTGGAGTGGACGTCGGCGCCCTTGCGCTTGCTCTGCATGTGCAGGGCGCGCTCGATGACCCAGCGGTCAATGGCGGCCATCAGGCCGAACTGCTGTGCCGCACCGATGAAGGCAGAGGCATGTTGTTCCTCGCCTTCCGGGGTGATCATGCGAAGCAGCACGTCGAAGTGCTGGCGGGCATCGCCCTCGAGGCTGGCGATCGACTGGTAGGCCAGTTTCATGCGGTTGTCGGCGAGTGCAGCGCGCACGGTTTCGGCCTGCTCGCGGATCGCCTGTACCTGCCGGGAGGCCAGCGCCGTCGGGCCCAGCACCACCGCCTGGCGGCCGCCCTTGGCCGAGCGCTCCCGCGCCTCGTCGACAATCCGGCCCATCGCCGCGGTGGCCGATTCGCTGACCGCCAGCGGGTAACCGGCGACGGTCAGGCTGAGGTGGGCTTCATGGCCGCTGGTGGTGAACACCTGGCGTTGCACCCGTTCGGCGATGTCTTCGGCGTGGCGGACGATGTCGCGGGTGTCGTTGCGGCTGGTCAGCGCCACCCATTCGTGGACCCCGGTGCGGAACAGTCGGTCGGCACTGGTCATCGCGCTCTCGGTCAGCCAGTCGTGGACCCGGTCGGCGGCTTCGCCGGCATCAAGATGCCCCAGACGTGACTCCATGCCGCGGAAGTCATCGACCATGATCGCCAGAATCGCCAGCGGCCTGTCCTTGGTCCGCGGTGCGGCCAGTCGTTCCCGGAGGCTGCGGAACACGTCGGCCGGGGCCGTCGGTTCGTCGACGACCGGCGCCACCGTGGCGCGGATCATCAGGGTGATGATCGGCTCGCCGTCTTCCTCGCTTTCATCGAGTTCGGCGTGTACCTCCGGCCCCGGCTGGTCGTCGCTGCGCCGCAGCTGGCAGTCGAGATGCCGGTCATCGTCATCGAGCGCACCCCGATGCTTGTTGAGCCGCTTGAAGTGCGCCTTGACCCGGGATTGATGCTCGGGCACTACCAGGTCCATCAGCGTCTGGCCCAGCAACGACGAAGCGTCATCCAGCCCCAGTTTCTCGGCAAAGGCCGGGTTGCAGTGGGTGATGATGCCGTCGTGCAGGTGGACGATGGCGTCCTGGGTGTCGGCCAGCAGTTGCTGGTGGCGCACCTCGAAGCTCTGCATGCGCCGGCGCAGCTGCCGGAGTTCATGCAGGTGATGATGGTGGGTGAATTCGCGCATGCACAGCAGTTGCAGGTGCCGCAGCATCAGGTCGTCATCGCTGGCACATACGACGTCCTGGGCACCGAGCGCGATGGCGGCTGCGGTCATTTCCAGGCTGATCTGCTCGGCCAGCAGCAGGATTGGCAGGTCCGGCGCCCAACGTTGGCCCAACTTGGCCACGCTGGCGAACTCGGACTTGATCAAGGCCTGTTCCACCAGCAGCAGGTTGGGCGCGCTCCGGCGCAGGCTGTCTTCGAGGTCCTCGAGGTCGGGGATCCAGGCGACGCGCACCGGATGTCCGCTGTTGCGCAGATAGCTCTCGATCCGGCGGGCGGTGTTTTCCGCCTCTGCCATCACCAGAATGACTGCGCCGTTGCCGAGGTTCATGGGGAGGAGGGAATCGATGGCGGGGTGGGCATCCATGCAAGGGTCGTCTTGGCAGGCTGGCCCGCCTCTTCGCGGGCCAGACGGGGAACCAGATAGCCCGGCAGGCTGGCGCTGAGCTGTTGCATCAATCTCAGGGCCTCGTCTTCGGGCACTTCGAAATGCGCGGCGCCAGCCACGCGGTCAAGGAGGTGAAGATAGTACGGCAGCACGCCGCAGGCGAACAGCGCTTCCGAAAGGTCGCGCAGCACCGCCGAATGGTCGTTGACCCCGCGCAGCAATACCGACTGGTTCAGCAGAGTGGCGCCGGTTTCGCGGAGCCGGCCGATGGCGGACCGTAGCGCCTCGTCGATTTCCTGCGGATGGTTGATGTGCAGCACCACCACCGTTTGCAGGCGGGTGGCGGTCAGCCAGCCCAGCAGGGCGGCGTCGACTCGCTCCGGCAGGACCACCGGCTGACGGGTGTGCAGACGCAGGCGTCGTACATGGGGAATGGCCTCGAGTCCGGCCACCAGTGCCGCCAGCTTGTCGTCGGCCAGCGACAGCGGGTCGCCACCGGAGAGGATGATCTCTTCCAGGCTGGTGTCTGCGGCAATTCGGTCGAGCAGGGTGCGCCAGCTGTCGCGCGCAGCGCGTTGCTCGCCGTAGGGGAAGTGCTGACGGAAGCAGTAGCGGCAGTGCACCGCACAGGCGCCGGTGGCGATGACCAACGCCCGACCCTGGTACTTGTGGATCAGGCCCTCACCATGAAGGCGTGCGAGGTCGCCGACCGCATCGCGCTCGAAGCCCGGCACCACCGTGGCTTCGGCGGCGCGCGGCCAGACCTGCAGAAACAGCGGGTCATTCGGGTCGCCGGGACGCATGCGCCCGACAAAGGCCCGGGGCACCCGTAGCGGGAACGGCGGGGGGATCCGCGCCGGCGGCAGTGGCACCCGGCCGTTCAGCCCGAGGTGATCGAGCAGGTCCTGGGGACGCGTGAAGCTGTCCTGCAGGGCCCGTTGCCAATCGGGGATCTGCCGGGCCTTGAGTGGTTTCGGTATCATGCCGCCCGCATTGTCAGGGGCCGCATCGGGTCCGGCAACCATTTTTTAGCATCCCCATTCACGACGACTGAGTACGCAGGCATGGCAACGGTTAGCACCAATGAAATGAAGGCGGGTACCAAGGTTCTGATCGACGGCGACCCCTATGCCGTCATCGATAACGAGTACCGCAAGCCCGGCAAGGGCCAGGCCACCAACTCCCTGAAGGTGCGCAACCTGAAGACCGGCCGCGTGCTGGAGAAGACCTTGCGGTCCGGAGATGGCTGGGAAGTCGCCGACATCGAAGAGACGGACATGCAGTACCTCTACAACGATGGTGAGTTCTGGCACTTCATGAACCCCTCGTCGTATGAGCAGATCCAGGCCTCCCAGGCGGCGGTGGAAGATGCTGCCAAGTGGATCAAGGGCGAAGAAACCTGCCGCGTCATGCTGTGGAACGGCGTACCGCTCTACATCAGCCCGCCCAACACGGTGGAACTGCAGATCACCGAAACCGATCCCGGCGTCCGGGGCGACACCTCCGGCGGTGGCGGCAAGCCCGCCACCCTGGAAACCGGTGCCGTGGTGCGCGTGCCGCTGTTCGTCCAGCAGGGCGAACTCGTCAAGTGCGACACCCGGACCGGTGAATACATGGGGCGTGTCGGCAAGTAATGGCCTTGCGGCCGGGAATCGGGAATCGGGAGTCCGGAGCGGACGCGCCTTCGAGAGGGCCAGTGGCCCCCTCGAGTTCGCGGAGGACGGGCGGCAGCCCCGAAGGAATCGACCCGTACTGGGCGCCCACCGCCACGATCGAGCAACTTAAGGCGCGGGCGGACCTGTATCGGTCCATCCGCGCCTTTTTTGATGCGCGTGGGGTGATGGAGGTGGAAACGCCGATCCTCTCCGCGCACGCCACCGTCGACCGCCATATCGACAGCTTTGCCGCTGCGCCTCACGGCTTCCTTCACACCTCCCCCGAATTCGCGATGAAGCGTCTGCTGTGTGCCGGCAGCGGGCCGATCTGGCAGATCGCCAAGGTGTTTCGTGCCGAGGAATCAGGCCGTTATCACAATCCGGAGTTCAGTCTGCTGGAGTGGTATCGACCCGGGTATGACCACCATCGGCTGATGGACGAGGTGGAGGCCTTGTTGCGGGGACTCGGAGCGGTCGGCCCGTTCGCCCGCCTGACCTACGCCGAGGCGTTCCGGTGCCATGCCGGCTTTGATCCGGAGACCGTCGCGCTGGACCACTTGCGCACCCTGCCCGAGGCGGAGGCCCTGGATGACGGCGCAGACCGCGACACCCTGCTCGACCTGTGGATGAGCTTTCGCGTCGGGCCGGAGCTGGGGCGGGAATTCCCCTGCTTTCTGCATGACTTTCCTGCCAGCCAGGCCGCGTTGTCACGGGTGGTCGCGGGCAAGGCACAACGCTTCGAGCTGTTCTGGGATGGCCTGGAGCTGGCCAACGGCTTTCATGAACTGGCCGATGCCGACGAGCAGCAGCGCCGCTTCGAGGCCGACCAGGCGCGACGGCAGGCCGAAGGACGACCGGTGCCGCCCTACGACCGCCACCTGATTGCCGCCTTGCACGCCGGGCTGCCGGATTGCGCCGGTGTCGCGCTGGGCCTCGACCGCCTGCTGATGCGACTCACCGGCGCCGCATCACTGGCCGAGGTAATGGCCTTTGACAGCGGGCGTGCGTGACCGCGATTCGTCGCTCGGCACTCCGCCTGTCGTCATTGCGAGCCCGCGCAGTGGGCGCGGCAATCTCATCCGGACGGCAATGCCCCGAATAGGCGTTGGGTTGTGCCGCGAATACACCTTGGGTCGTGCCGCGATTGCACGTCAGCGCTGGCCATCCTGGCGAACCGTCACTTCGCGAATTTACTCCAGCCCCGGCTTCCATGCCGGTGCGTTCACCCCACCCGCGAGCAGTGCTCGCAATAACGGCGGGGTTCACCCTCGCGATGACAAGACGTCGGCGTTGCTCGTTGCCGTTACTCGGCACTCACCACTCACCACTCACCACTCAGCACTCAGCACTAGAGCAGCGCCGCCGCGGCTGCCGGCAGCTTCAGTGGCTTGCGGCCATACAGGCGCATCAGCAGTAGCGCGATCCATTCGCGTGAACAGACGATGCTTTCCAGCGTGATGTAGCGCTCGCCGCCGCGGCGCTCCACCGTGTAGCGCTCGACACTCAGTTCGATGGGGGTGGCCTCGCCCTTCAGCAGGGCCTTGATGGCGATACGGCTGTTGCGGGTATCGACGCTGCAGTCGAGCAGCTCGCCGTAGGCACCGAAGCGTTCGCTGATGAACGTCTTCAGCGCCATCGCAATGGCGCTGTCCTTCATCTCCTTGAGCCGGCCCAACATGCTCAAAGCACGTCCGAGGCAAAGGCCGCCAGCCGCGAGCGCTCACCGCGCGCCAGCGTGACGTGCCCGCCGTGCGGCCAACCCTGGAAGCGGTCGACCACGAAGGTGAGGCCGGAGGTGGTTTCCGACAGATAGGGTGTATCGATCTGGCCGAGGTTGCCCAGGCAGATCATCTTGCTGCCGGGGCCGCAGCGGGTGATCAGGGTCTTCATCTGCTTGGCGGTGAGGTTCTGCGCCTCGTCGATGATGATGAAGCGGTTGAGGAAGGTGCGCCCGCGCATGAAGTTGATCGAACGGATCTTGATGCGTTTGGCCAGCAGGTCGTTGGTGGCGGCACGTTCCCAGTCGCCGGCATTGCTGGTCTGGGTGAGCACTTCCAGGTTGTCCATCAGTGCGCCCATCCACGGCGTCATCTTCTCTTCCTCGGACCCCGGGAGAAAGCCGATGTCGTCGCCCAGCGGTACCGTGACACGGGTCATGATGATCTCGCGATAGCGGGTTTCGTCCAGCACCTGGGCGAGCCCGGCGGCCAGCGTCAGCAGGGTCTTGCCGGTGCCGGCATTGCCGAGAATGGTGACGAAGTCGATGTCGGGATCGAGCAGCAGGTTCAGCGCGTAGTTCTGTTCGCGGTTCTTGGCATGCACGCCCCAGACGCTGGTGCGGGTGGCGCGATAGTCGCGGATGACGCGCACTTCGGCGAGGTCATCGTCCACCGCCTGCACCACCAGCTCCAGTCCGCGCTCGTCGCCATCGGGAATGTAGAGGAACTGGTTGACGTGCCACTGTGCCGCCAGCGGCCCCTTCACCCGATAGCAGGCACGGCCGAGGCTGTCCTGCCAGCTTTCCATGGTGTCGCCGTGGGTCTGCCAGAAGTCGGCCGGCAGTTCGGTGTAGCCGGTGTAGAGCAGGTCGGCATCTTCCAGCACCTGATCGTTGGTGTAGTCCTCGGTGACCACGCCGACGATGGCGGCCTTGATGCGGAGGTTGATGTCCTTGCTGACCAGGATCACCGGCCGCCGCGGATGCTCCGCCTGCAGCGACAGCGTGGTGATGAGAATGCTGTTGTCCGGCTTGTTGCCCGGCATGTTGCCGGGCAGGTCGGCGCTGGTGGGCCGGGTCTGGAAGAACAGCCGGCCGCTCACCGGCTTGAGGCTGTTGCTGCCGTTGCGGTGATGGCCCTGCGGCGCCGGCAGCGCCAGCCCTTTCTCGATCTGCGCGTGGTCGGCATCACGCATCATCTCTTCAAGAAAGCGACTCACCTGCCGCGCGTTGCGGGCGATTTCGGTGGTGCCTTTCTTGGCGGCGTCGAGTTCCTCCAGCACCACCATCGGCACGTAGAGGTCGTTGTCTTCAAATCGGAACAGGCAGCTGGGGTCGTGGAGCAGGACGTTGGTGTCGAGAACGAAGATTTTTTTCTTGCTCATGCGGGCCTGTCAGAGTGGGGCGCGGGGCCATGGGGCGGCGTCGACTGCGTGGCAGCAGCCGCGGCCAGAAAGGGGAGGCAACGACCGTGCCGATGGCACGGGGAGGGTGGGGTGCGCGCAGCGCGACCGGCCATCAAAGCGCCTTCACGGCGTCCAGCACAGCCTGGGCATGACCTTTCACCTTCACCCCGCGCCAGGCCTCCCGCAGCTTGCCCTTGCTGTCGAACAGGAAAGTGCTGCGGTCCACCCCCACGTACTTGCGGCCGTAGAGGGTTTTTTCCTTGATGACGTCAAAGGCGAGGCACATGGCCTCGTCGGGGTCGGACAACAAGGGGAAGGGGAAGTCGAACTTGGCGACGAAGTTGTCGTGCGATTTCACGCTGTCGCGGGAGACGCCGACGATTTCGCAGCCGGCGGCCTGAAACTCGGCATAGAGGTCGCGGAAGTCCTGACCTTCCTGGGTGCAACCCGGCGTATTGTCCTTGGGGTAGAAGTACACCACCAGAGGCGCGCCCTTGAACGATTTCAGCGCAATCTCGCGGCCGCCGCTGGCGGCCAGTGTGAGGTCGGGAAGGGGGCTGCCGAGGTCAAAGCTCATCAGGTCTCCGGGGCACCGAGGCCCATCTGGTTCAGGTCTTGATGGGGTCCATCATGCCATCCGCGTTGAGATCGTCGCAGAGATCCATAAAAGCTTCACGAAGTGCCTGGGGGTGCTGGTTCACCGGCACGTGCGACACCATCTGCACGCTGCACATGCTGGCGCCGGTGTGGGTGGAGGCGTACTTCTGCGATGAAATCTCCGGCACCTGCACGCCCTGGGAACGGAAGAATTCGAGCAGGTGCACCAGCAGGTCCGGCTGCTGCGGCGCGATCACGTCGACCGCGTAGGGTCGGAAGTCGGGGCTCGGTTCGCGGGCACCGCAGCGCTCGAAGCGCACCTGCAGGTCCATCCGCTCGGCGACCCCGGGCAGGGCGGTCTCGAGTCGGCCGAGGGTGCTCCAATTGCCCGATACCACCATGTTGGCGGTCACCAGGTCGCCAATCGGCGCGATCCGGCAGTCCTCCACTTCGCCCCCGCGCTCGCGGATGGCCTTGAACAGCTCCAATGGGATGTCCGCACGGGCGCGCCCCAGGATGGAGATGGACAGGAGGTTTTCAGCGGTGTTCATGGCGTTCTGGGCTTCCATCGGTCGCGAGTTTACTCAAATGCGGGCCGCCCCGGCGTCCGCCCAAGGCGGCGGGCCTGCCGCTATACTCGTCGGTCTTTCGACCTTTCCCGTCCGCCCCGCATGATTCAAGGCAGCATTGTCGCGCTTGTGACCCCGATGGCCGCCGATGGCGCGGTGGACTGGCGCGCGCTCGACGCGCTGGTCGACTGGCACATCGACGAAGGCACCGACGCTCTGGTGGCGGTCGGCACCACCGGTGAGTCCGCCACCCTGGAGGTGGACGAGCACATCGAGGTGATCCGCCGGGTGGTGCAGCGGGCCGCCGGGCGGGTGCCGGTGATCGCCGGCACCGGTGCCAACAGCACCGCCGAAGCCATCGAGTTGACCCGCCTTGGCCAGCAGGCCGGCGCGGATGCGGCGTTGCTGGTGACCCCGTACTACAACAAACCGCCGCAGGAAGGCCTGTACCGCCACTACCTCGCCATCGCCGAAGCGGTGCCGCTGCCGATCATTCTGTACAACGTGCCGGGACGCACGGGCGTGGATTTGCTGCCGGAAACCGTGCAGCGGCTGGCGCCGGTCGACAATATCGTCGGCCTCAAGGAAGCCCGCGGCGATCTCGATCGCGTCAGGGCGCTGCTGGCGCTGGGCTTGCCCGCCGACTTCGCCTTGTACTCGGGTGATGACGCGACCGCCCGCGAGTCGATCCTGCTCGGGTTCCATGGCGACATCTCGGTGACCGCCAATGTCGCGCCGCGGCTGATGCACGCCATGTGTGCCGCCGCCCGTGCCGGCGACGTCGCCGCCGCCGAAGCCGCCGACGCCAAACTCGCCCTGCTGCATCAGGACCTGTTCCTCGAACCCAATCCCATTCCCGTCAAGTGGGCGCTGCACCACATGGGCCGCGTTCCCCCGGGCCTGCGCCTGCCCATGGTGCCGATGAGCGCCAACCTTCAACCCCGCATCATCGCCGCCCTCCGTGCGGCCGAGGTCATTGCATGAAAACCACCTGGTCTCTCCTGGCGCTCGCCGTTCTGGTTGCAGGATGCAGCAGCAACCGGCATTGCGAGGGCGAGTTCCCCTATCAGCGCGCAACGTCTACCGGCGCCTTGCAGCCGGTCGATGGGATCGCGCCGCCCAGCTCTTCGGCGGCACTGGTGGTTCCCGATGTCGACGGTGCCAACGCCGAGCCGTTCGCTGCCACCGAGCCGGACCCCGACCGGCCCGGCAAGACCAGTGTCCGCTGCCTCGACATTCCGCCAGCGCTGCCCGCCGAGTACCTGTCGGAACCGGAGCCCGAAGCAGCTTCTTGAGCGCCGGGTCATCCGCTATACTGCGCGCCCTTCGCGGCTTGAAGGGATGCAGGAAGGGGTCAGGACGGCCGGGCTGGGCAACGCACCATGGACGGGTAGGGCAGTACGCCCCGAGATTAGGAGAGGTGTCCGAGTGGTTGAAGGAGCACGCCTGGAAAGCGTGTATACGGGTCAAACCGTATCGAGGGTTCGAATCCCTCTCTCTCCGCCAATATCAAAGCCCCGCGATGCGGGGCTTTTCTTTATCCCGATTGAGAGAGGGATGAGAACCCTGGGGTTCGACCACTCGCCAGAGGCGAGTGGCGCTTAGCCCGGCGGCTTTGCTGCCGGGTGAGGAATCGCCTTCAGCGATTCTGAACTTTCCCTCTCTCTCCGCCAATACCAAACCCCGCGTCAGCGGGGATTTTCTTTTGTCATCGCGAGGGGCATCGCCCCGCGGCGATCTCACCCGGCCGGCAGCGCCATTGCGATGAGATTGCCACGCCCGCTGCGCGGACTCGCAATGACATGACACTTATGGATATGGAGGTCGGGGCGCTCCTTTTGTCACTGCGACAACAGCGGCGCCTCCAACAGATACGCCGGCGTCGCCAGCGGCGCGCTCAGGCTGTCGAGAAACGCCACCAGCTGCTGAATCTGCCCCGCCGTCAGTCGCAGCGGCGTCAGTTCGGCGCTGATGAGGGTTGGCTGTGCACGGTTGTAGTGATCGACCACCTCGGTCAGTGTCTCGAATTGCCCGGTGTGCATGAACGGCCCGCTGCCGGCAATGTTGCGCAGGCTGATGGTGCGGAAGGCGCCTTCAAGTTCGATCCCGGTGGTTTTCACGAAGCGCAGTTCGGCACAGTCCTGTGGATCTGCGGGGCTGTACCGGCCCAGGCAGTTGAAGGGATCTGCCCGCAGCAGGTCCACGCCCACGGCACGGCCGCGGTCGGTGGGCATCACGTTCGGGTCGGTCAGCCCGGTGTTGTGGAATTCGTGGTTGGTGAGCAGCGGGCCGTTGTGACAATGGATGCAGTTGGCGCGACCGACAAACAGCTTGAGGCCCTGACGCTGATCCGCCGTGAGTAGCGTTTCGGCACGCGCCTGATCGCCGGCGACCAGTGCATCGGCGAAGGCATCGAAGGGCGCCGGCCCCGGTAGCAGGCGGCGTTGATAGGCCTCCAGTGCCCGGCCGACGTTGGCGAAGACGGTGGCGACGGCGACCTGGTCCTCGGGGGTCATCGCTGCCCACGCGGCACGTTGGTCGGCATTGCCCCGCGGGTTGGCGGGCGGAAAGCGTTCGGTATCGTCCAGGTCAGGCAGGGGGCCGAACAGGGTTTCGTAGTCGTCACGATACGCGGACAGGTCGTGCATCAACCGCGCGACCTGCACGCGCGTCGTCCCGTGCTCGAGCGGATCTTCCAATGGCTCCAGTGCCTGTGACCAGAGGCTGTCGCGGCGGCCGTCCCAGAACAGCCAGGGGCTGTAGGCCGCACCCACCACGCTCATGCTCTTGCGCGCGGTCCGGCCGATGCCGCGGGAGCGGGCGACGTCGTCCTTGAAGTGGTAATCCGGCCGATGGCAGCTGGCGCAGGCCACCGCGCCGTTGGCGCTCAAACGGGGGTCGAAGAACAGGCGATGACCCAGCGCCACGGCACGCGGGGCGTCGGCCACCGGGTTGCCGGGCGACGGCGGCAGCGGGGGCAGGCGGGTGATCGACATCGACTCGATGGCCGCCAGTTCCGCCGGCATCCAGAACTCCCGAGGCGGTTGGCGATCGCCACAGGCTGCGAGCAGGACGATCAGGGCGCCCCCGATCATCGCCCGGGCGGTGGCAACGGTGGCCGCGCGACCTCGCATGTCAGAGCGTGAAGGCCAGGGTCAGCGTTTCTGCACCCGGGGGCGCCTCGATCAGGAACTGCACCTCCCACTCGCCCCCCATCTGGAACTTCATCCCCTCCAGCAGATAGCGACCGGGGCCCAGTACCTCGGTGACACGGGGTGCGGTTGGCAGGCCGTGCTGGTGCGCGGGCATGCCGCCACGAACGGTGATCGTGGCATCCGCGACCAGGGCGCCGTCGCGGTCGCGCAGTTCCAGCGCCCACGCGTGTATGCGGTTGATGGCAACCGGCTCAAGCTGACTCCGGACCTGCAGCAGATAACGGTCGCCCTGCAGCGGTGGGAAGGTCTGCGCCAACGCCGCAGCGGGCGTGGCGAGGCAGGCAGTCATCAGCAGCCACAGGGTGGGCAGCGAGCGGGTGCGTCGTGGGTGCATGGCAGACATTCGAGAGGCAGCGTCGAGACTCCCTACGGTAGCCGAAATGCGACCGGAGCCAAATTTACGGTTTCCGCACAGGGCGATCCCCTCTAGCATCCGGATCTGCTCGCGTATGTCTGGTGCGCTGGCGTCTTGGGTTTACCGCAGTCAGTCGTACGGAGATTCTGCTGATGATGGGTCATGTGTTCGTTTCGCAACCGCGGTCGCTGCGTCCGCGCCTTTCCTGGCTTGCCGCCACCCTGGCGCTGCAGGCGACCTTGGTGGGCTGCGGCAGTTCATCGCCGGTCACGGCTCCGGATGGCGGGGCGACGGGCGGCGAACCCACGCCGTCGGCCTTGGGGCGGTATGACTTGTTCAACCAGTGTTGGGTGATGCGTGCCGATGGCGACTATGTCGTGCGTGAAGGCGACGGTTTCGTTGCCCGTGATGCCAGCGTCGACGAGGCGGAGCGCTTCTACATGCGTGCCGCCAACCTCGGCCGGTACCTGTTCTACACCCCGGATGAAATGCTGCTGACGGCCGACGGCGCTGCCGTCGCCACGGTGCCGCAGACGGCGCCGGAGGATGGTTCGGACTGGACGTTTACCGAATCCGGCGATGCCCTCAATGCCGCCACACTGGGCGGCGTGCTGGCAGTCGGCGAGGGCGGGCGCCTGGCGTTGGGCAGTACCCCCGCGGCCCTGCGCTTCGAGCATGCCGTTGGCTGTGCCGAGTATCCCGAGATGCCGCTGGCAGTGATCGGCGAAACCTTCAAGGGCAAGCTCGGTGCGCCGGCGCTCGGCTTTGCCGAGGTCCACACGCATATGGCCATGGGCAGTGAAATGTCCGATGGCAGCGGCGATGTGGGACCTTCCGCAGGTGGCGTGATGTACGGTCAGGCGGTCAATCGTTTCGGGGTGACCGAGGCATTGAAGGACTGCAGCATGCTGCATGGCCCCAACGGCATCCTCGACCCGGAAGCGCTGATCCTCGACATGACGCCGGGGACGACGCACGACACCCAGGGCTGGCCGAGCTTTGTTGACTGGCCGTTCCATGACTCGCAGCTGCACCAGCAGATGTACTGGCGCTGGGTGGAGCGCGCGTGGATGTCCGGGCTGCGGCTGATGACGATTCACGGCACCAACATCGAGGCACTGTGCCGGGTGGCCCAGCTGATCGGGCCGACGCGTGGGCAAAATCCGGCTGACCTGATCTGTGAAGACATGCCGGTCGGCGTGGCGCAGGTCGAGTACCTCTATGAAATCCAGGACTACATCGATGCCCAGTTCGGCGGGCCCGGCAAGGGCTTCTACCGCATCGTCAAGAGCCCCAGCGAAGCCCGGCAGGTGATTGCCGACGGCAAGCTGGCGGTGATTCCGGGTCTTGAGTTTTCCAACATCTTTGGCTGTAACGTCACCTTCCTGCCGGATGGCAGCGAGATTCCCCAGTGCGATCGTGCGCAGATCGATGCCGAGATCGACCGCATCTGGGACCTGGGCGTGCGCCAGGTGTTTCCCTACCACGATATCGACAGCGCGCTGGGCGGCGCCGGGTTGTTCCAGAACTTCCTCGAGATTTTCAATTTCGTCGGCACCGGACGGTTCTGGGAAACCTATGCCTGCCCCGACGGCGGCGAAGGGGAGACCTACTTCTACAACGCCGGCCTGAACTCACTGGCCGAGCCGCTGGGGCTGGGCAATGACCCGCTCACCGATTTCTTGCTGGGGCTCACCGGCGGGCTGACGCCGACCCTCAACAGCGGTCGTCGGTGCAACCAGCGTGACGTGACCGATCTCGGCATTTACGCCATCGACAAGATGATGAAGAAGGGTTTTGTCATCGACATCGACCATGCGGAACTGCGCAGCAAGCAGATCATGCTGGACCATACCGGCACCACCACGCCGACCTATCCGATGGTCTCCGGTCATGGCGCCCAGGGCGGTCTGACCAATGCCCAGGCGCAGCAACTGATCGCCCAGGGCGGCATCATTTACCCGATCAACCAGAACGGCAAAGGCCACGTCGACTTCCTCGCGCGGCTCGATGAACAGTGGACGCTGTCCGGCACTGACCGCCCGCTGTCGGCCGGCTATGGCGCCGATGCCAATGGTCTGCGCAACCTCCCCGGTGCCCGGGGCATGGCCCGGATCATGGAAACCGGACCGGTGAGCTATCCCTTCCAGATGTTCCAGGGCGAAGATTGGGGGCCGCAGTTCGAAGGTGTGGCGCCGATCACCGTCGAGCAGCTCGCCGTTCCCGGTGCCGAAGGGCGAATCTGGGATGTGAACGAGTCCGGCATGTTCCACTACGGGATGATCGCCGACATCGTCGAGGAGATTCGCCTGGAAGGCGGTCAGGCGGCGCTGGATACGCTCTACAACTCCGCCGAGACCTACCTGCAGATGTGGGAACGAACGCTGGAGGCGTCGGCGGATGCGCGGACGCGGCCCGTGCCCGAGACCGTGCCCCGCTGACGATGGGCGGTGAACGGCCGGTGCTGCGCCGGCCTGCGCATCGCCGGATGGCGATGGACACCGTGCGCACGTGCTGCACCAACGGCCTCCCGCTGGCCCTGTGGCTGTTGCCCGGCAATGCCTTGGCGCACGGCTTCTCGGCGCTCTACAACCCGCCGGTGCCGGTCTGGATGTACGGCTGGGCCGCCGCGCTGACGCTGGTGGTCTCGTTCCTGATTGCCGGCGTGTTCCTGACCCGGTCGCGCGCACCGAAGCCGCCGGCGAGCTGGACGCTGCCGATGACCGGGACGATGGTCAATGGGCTGCGTCGCGGTCTGGCGCCGCTGCGACTGGTCGCCGTGCTGGTGCTGGCGCTGTGCATCGCCACCGGTTACTTCGGCAGTCGCGATCCTGCACGCAACTTCGGGATGACGTTTTTCTGGGTCATCTTCGTGCTGCTGTTTCCGTATCTGACAGCCCTGATCGGCAATTTCTACGCGGTGCTGAACCCCTGGCGGACGCTCGCTGATGCGGTGAATCGGGTGTGGCGGGGTTACGCCAACGGCCGGGTGCGCTATCCGGCCTGGCTGGGCGATTGGCCGGCATTGGCGCTGTACCTCGGCTTCATCGCCTTCGAACTGTTCGGCACCGGGCGCCCGGTCCCATTGGGACATTTTCTCGCGGGCTACACGGTGCTGAATCTTTGCGGGATCGGACTGCTGGGCCGCCGTGTCTGGTTCCGTCACTGTGAGTTCTTTTCGGTCATGCTGCGCTTGATCGCGCTGCTGGCACCGCTCGACTATCGGCGCGGCGAGGGCAATGAACCGGCCAGTCTGCGGCTGCGCTGGCCCTTCGCCGGGCTGCTGACGGAACGCCCGCGCGATCTAAGCAGCCTGACCTTCGCGCTGGCCCTGCTCTCGACCACGGCGTTCGACGGCCTCAGGGCCACCCAATGGTGGGTGACCCTGTTCTGGGGTGATCCGACCGGCTGGCTGACGCAGTGGCTGGGGGTGGCGCCGGTCAATGCGTTGGGGGTGCTGCGGCCCTGGTACCTCGCCTGGGAGTCACTGTGGCTGTTGGCGTCACCGTTTCTGTATCTCGGGGCCTACCTGGTGGCCATTGCGCTGGCACGCGGGCTCACCCGCAGCCCGCGAACCCTGCGCGAGCTGTCGCTCGACTTCGGCTATTCGCTGCTGCCCATCGCCATCGTCTACCACCTGACGCATTACACCGGCCTGTTGCTGTCGCACGGCCTCAAGATCATCAGCCTGCTGTCCGACCCCTTCGGGCGAAAGTGGGACCTGTTCGGCACCGCGCACTTGTTCCGTGCGCCGATCCTGCCCGACTACAGCGTGGTCTGGCATACCCAGGTCGGGCTGATCGTCTTTGGCCATGTTGTCAGCGTGGTGGTGGCCCACCGTATCGCCCTGCAGCACTTCCCGTCGCGCCGTACCGCCATGCTCAGCCAACTGCCGATGCTGGTGCTGATGATTGCCTTCACGGTCTCAGGCCTGTGGATCCTGGCGCAGCCGCTGACGGCCATGTTGATGCGCTGAGCACAGGACAGAAGCCCCGGGGGCGGACATTGTGCCTGCCCCCGGAGCCACGCGCTCAGAAGTCCTTGGAGATGCGCAGCCCCCACAGGCGCGGATCCAGCGTGAACACGTTGGTGGTGAGCTGGGTGTCATCGCTGTTGGTGAAGGCATCGACGATGGGGGTGTCGTCGAGCACGTTCTTGACGTAGAGCTCCACCACCAGGCGATCACGCGGGCGCACCATGGTGAAGGAGACATTGAGGTTGTCCCAGGACTTCAGACGGTCGTACTCGCTGTTGAACACCCGGAAGTAACTCTCGTCCTGCCAGTAGTAGTCGGCACGCGGGGTCAGTTCCCATTCGCCTTGATGGAAGGTGTACTGGGTGCCCAGGTTGGCAGTCCAGCTCGGTGCGTTGGGCAGTTCGTGGCCGCTCAGGTCGGTTTCGATTCCGCGTCCGTTGTTGGGGGCATCGGCCAGCGGGTTGTAGACGAAGCCGTAGAACTGGTCGAACCGCAGATTGGATTGCACCTCCGGGTTGAAGGTGCCCCAGTTGCGGGAGCCCGAGCAGAGTGCGGAGAGCGCCAGCGTCGTGAGGAAGTCGCCATAGGTGGGGCTTCCCTGGATGACGGTTTCGACGTGCTCGGTGGGCGCAATGCAGTTTGAAGGGACCTGCACCCAGGGGCGCACGACGGTCCAGTCCTCATCGCCGGCAGTGCGGTCCATGACATCGATCGATCCCTCGCCGCTGGCGATGCGGGTGTTCAAGTAGCCCAGATTGCCGTCGATCTGAAGCTGTGGGGTCGGGCGCACGACGCCTTCCAGCTCCAGACCCCAGACGGTGGCATCGAAGTTCTCATTGAGCGAGGTGCGGTCGACGATCTGAGAGACTTGATAGTCCTTGTAGTCATAGTAGAAGGCGGTCGCATTCAGGGTGGCCCGTCCGCCTGCGAAGGCGTTTTTGGCACCGATTTCGAAGGCGTTGAGGTACTCGGGGTCGAAAGTGCCCTCCAACGGCAGGTATTGAACGGTGTCCGGGTTGATCGCGGCGCGCGGCGGATTGGTGCCGCCGCCCTTGTAGCCGCGCGAGTACGAGGCGTAGAGCAGGGTGTCATCCGTGAACGAGAGCTGCGGCCGCCAATCCACCACCAGACGCCCTGTCAGCGCCTTCCAATCCTGCTTCACCTTGGGGTCGGCGAAAAACCCCCGGCGCAGGAAGCCCCCCGACGAGATGCCGGTGGAACCATCAAGGTTGGCGCCCAGCAGCAGCTGGGTCGGGTAGGGGGTGGAGGTTTTCTGATCTTCCGTGTGGCGCAGACCCAATGTCACGCGCAGGTCGGGGCGGAGATCCCAGTAGCCCTCACCGAAGACAGCCCAGGAGCGGGTTTCGATCACGTTCTTGGAACGGAAGTAATTGTGACCGTCACCCGCCAGGTTACTGATGGGGCTACGGTCGATGTACACGCACTCGGAGAAGGTTGGGTTGCCGCCGTTGTAATCGTTGTCGCATTCATCCGAGATGACGCTGGTGTTCTCGTAGGGCGACGGCTTGGGGCCGGCGCCAGCGAGCCACTGGTTGTAGATGTACTCCGAAGCCATGCTGAACAGGTTGTTGAACACGTAGTAATCATCCTGGGTTTCGAAATACAGATAATTGGCGCCGAGCAGGAAGTTGAAGTTGCCCTCTAAGCGCGATTGCAGCCTGAACTCCTGGTACCACTGCTGGTTGTCCGACTGGTTGAGGTCAGCCGCTTCTAGCCGGGTGGATGGCCCAAGCTGCGGATCGTGGTAGACCCCGCCCGGGGCAATCGGGCTTTGCCGTTCGAGCAGGCTGGTATCAAGGAAGATGTCGTTGGAGATGAATCGCGCGTAATCCTGGGTTGACCAGTAGTCGTCTTTTGCATACGCGGTCTGCGAGAAAAGACGCAGACGGTCACTTAGATCGAATTCGAAATTGAGTTGCGCAACATCGTTTTCTGCCCGAAAGAGCGGGTCATAGCTGGTGGCGATTTCGCGAAGGTCGAGCGACTGCACTTGGCCTTCATAGGGATTACCGCCAAAGGGCACGATCGTGGCCTGTTCAGTGTCGCCCCGCAGGCGCCCCAGGCTGATGACTACACTGGTCGCGCGATAGGCCGGAAATGAGGCGGCGTTCGGCGTGCCGTAGGCCGCCGTGCTGAACAGCGTCTCTGGAAGGCAGCCCTGGCTCAGCATGTTCTGCAGCGCGATGCGATCGATTGATGTGTCGCCGATTTCCGCCGGCCCAGGGTCCGTGGTGCACAACTGCTTGCCGGTGCGTGCGCGCTGATCATCTTCGTCGAAGTGCTCCCAGATCAGGTTGGCGCGAAAGCGGTCGCTGGGGCTCCAGCTGGCGCTGAGGCGGCTGGACCACAGATTGCGGTCGTTGACGTGGTGATCGTTGAAGGTGTTGTAGTCGAAGCCGTCACGGCGGGTGGCGGCGCCGGCCAGGCGCACCGCGAAGGTGTCGCTGACGGGAACGTTGATGAAGCCGCGCATCCGACGGCTGGCGTAGTTCCCGACTTCGACTCCGAGATTGCCCTCGATATCGTCCGAATGTATGGCGATATTGGGGATCATGTTCACCACGCCGCCGGTGGCATTGCGGCCGTAGAGGGTCCCTTGCGGGCCGCGCAGCACCTCCACCCGCTGCACGTCGAGATACTCCTGTTCGAACAGACGATTGCGGATCAGCGGGGTGTTGTTGAAGCTGATCGCCACGCCGGGGTCGCTTGCAGCCGAGATAGCCTTGGTGCCCACACCGCGGATCGAGAAGTTGTACATCGAGAAGTTGTTCTTCGAGAACGTGACGTTCGGTATCGCCCGCAACAGTTCCGAGCCTCCTTCGATTTTGCGATCGTTGAGCGCCTGGGCGCTGAAGGCCGAAACCGCGATGGGAACGTCCTGGATCCGCTGTTCGCGTCGCTGCGCGGTGACGGTAATGTTGTCGATAGCCAGTGCCGCCTCCTGGGGCTCGGGCTCGTCCGC
Organism: Flagellatimonas centrodinii; assembly: GCF_016918765.2. Lineage (GTDB taxonomy): Bacteria > Pseudomonadota > Gammaproteobacteria > Nevskiales > Nevskiaceae > Polycyclovorans > Polycyclovorans centrodinii. Next base: position 3,413,664 of record NZ_CP092104.1, on the reverse strand, counting down.
GGCGTCGGCGTCCACGGGATCGTCATCGTGACCGGCCTCGCCATCGTTGACGGCTCGGACCCGGTAGGCACCCGAGCTACTGCGCTCGGTGGACAGGCCGGTGTCGGCAAGCAGCCGATGCAGCGCTTCGTCCGGCGCCATTTCGCCGGACAGGGCTTCGGCCATGCGCCCGTCCACCAATGCCGGCGGCACCGTGACAACACGATCAGACTGGCGTGCATAGTCCAGCAGTGCATCGCCGAGCGGCTGAGCCTCGATCTCGAAGCTGCGTTGGCGGTCCTCCGCCTGGGCGATGCCGGCAGCGGCCCAGATCAATGCGGAGGAGGCACCCAGCGCCGCGGCGCGCAAAGTCGCTCTCGTGGTGTGGACAGAATCGGACAACAAGTGGCGCGTCATGGCGTCTTCCCCTCGAATTGTGGTGTGTCAGCGTCTCGCTTGGCGGAGGGGCCTGATCCGGCCGAATACCCTCCAAGCTGAAAGGAAGACGCTCATCCGCACGATTGCGGACATTCGAGAAGGCGACAGGCCGCCTGACGTGACCGGTCCGGGGGTCCAGACCGCTCTATGGATTCGGCGGGTTATCGCGTTGCTGTGGTGGGGGCCGATGAGAGCGTCACGTTGTCGCCCCGACGGTTGACCGAGACTGGCAGGGTGCCCTCCAGCGAGTCCAGCATGGACAGCACCTGATCGGCTCTGAACGAGGTGGTGACGCGTAGGGATCCCAGCGAGGTTTCCTGAAGGTCGATGCGCCCTGGGTAGTAGCGTCGGGCATCGGCAATGACGTCGACCAAGCGTGCATTGTTGTAATCCAGACGACCGTCGCGCCAGGCGCCGACGTGGCTGGGTGCGGGCGCGCGGCGGGGTGCGACGGTGAGCGGCATCGGGGTTGCGGCAGCCGGGCGGGCGGTGGTGATCTGCTCTCCGGCCATCAATCGGCTACCCGGCGTCGCAGGGGCGGCCACATCAACGCGGCCCTCTTCGACAGCGACCTCGACCACATCCGTGCCCAGTCGCACATTGAAGCGGGTGCCGACCACCCGCACTTCGGTGGCTTCCGCCCTGACGAAGAAGGGCCGGGTTGGATCGGGCTGAACGGCGAAGAAGGCCTCTCCATCAGAGAGGATCACGCGCCGCTCGGTATCGGTGAAGCGCACCTCCACCTTGGAGCGCGCCCCCAGTGTCAGCTGCGTTCCGTCTGTCAGCACGATCTCGCGGATTTCGGCCACCGGGGTGGCGTAGTGCAGGGGCGCAGCGACATCGGCGGCCGGGTTTCGCAGCAGGCCGAACAACACGGCCGCCATCATCAGGCTGGCGGCGAAGGCCCCGGCGGCGAGTTGCATCGGGCGACGGCGACGGGTGACGGAGAAGCGGGAACCGGATCCATGCAGGGCCTGGTGAGCCTCCGGCAGGGCGCTGAGGCCGGCCATGCCATGCCAGGCCCGTTCCGCCCGAGCATACAGCGCGCGACGGTCGGGATCGGCCGCAAGCCAAGCGTCAAAGGCTGCGCGTTCCTGCGGCCCGACTGGGCCTGCCTGAAACTGCAGGACCCAGTCCATCGCCTCTTCGGTGAGGCGCTCCTGATCTTCAGCGGTTCGTGCGTTCATCTAACCGTTCCGCTTCCTGTATGGCCAACAGACATTTGGCAGCCGCCCGCGCCACCTTTCGTTGAATCGCATCCACGCTGGCGCCCTCGCGTTCGGCAATCGCCTTGATGCTGAGGCCTTCGACACGGCTAAGCAGGAAAACCCGTCGCTGCGACTCCGGTAATCGCGCCACCGCCGCCAAGGCGACCGTGAGCGCCTCCCGGCTCAGCAGCATGTTTTCGCTGTCGAGAGCCATTGTCGGCGCGTCGCCCTCAAGGACGGCGAAGTCGCGCCCATAGGCGGCATGGCGCTTCGCCTTGCGGTGATGATCCATCACGGCATTGCGCGCCGTCGCAAACAGGTAGGCGCGGATGTTCGCGACCGCGTCACGCTGCTGCTCGGCAAGTTTGATGAAGGCCGTCTGAGCGATATCCTCAGGCTCCGGTGGCCCGGCGCCGAAGACCCGCGTCAGATAGCCGCACAATTCGCCCCAATGCGCGCGGTAGGCCTGATCGATCCAGCCGGTATCGGCGTCAACCCCGTTTGAGCGATGCACGGTCACTCGCGTCCCTGTCGTCACGCGCGTCTCCAATTATTGTTGTCATCATCAGGGTAAGCGGGGGCACTTTTACTGACAAGTTTGCTGCCGACGTCAGCGTTCGCCGGTTGCAGGTCTGGCACCACGGGGGTTGTTGCCGATCTTTCGCCGCTGCCACAGCAACCACGCCGCCGGCATCACCAGCATCGACAGCAGCGGTGCGCTGATCATGCCGCCCAGCATCGGGGCGGCGATGCGTTGCATCACCTCGCCGCCAGCGCCGCTGCCGATGAACAGGGGGATCAGGCCGGCGATGATGGTGACCACGGTCATCGCTTTCGGCCGCAGCCGCAGCACCGCGCCCTCCATCAAGGCGGCCCGCAGGTCATCTTCCGTGTTGAGGCGACCCTGCTGGCGTCGCTGGCGCACGGCGGCTTCGAGATAGATCAGCATCACAACCCCGAATTCCGCCGCGACGCCTGCCAACGCAATGAAGCCGACCGCCGAGGCGACCGACAGGTGGTGGCCGAGCCCGAACAACAGCCAGATGCCGCCAATCAGCGCAAACGGCAGGCTGGCCATGACGAGGATTGCGGGCGCCAGCCGGCGGAAGCTCAGGTAGAGCAATACGAAGATGATGACGAGGGTGAAGGGCACCACCTGCCACAGGCGGTCGCGGGCCCGCTCCAGCGATTCGAACTGCCCCGACCAACGCAGCGAGTAGCCGCTGGGTAGCGCCACCTGCTCGGCCACCCGTTGCCGGGCTTCCACCACATACCCGCCGAGATCGCGGTCGCGGATATCGACATAGATCCAGCCATTGGGACGACCGCCCTCCGACTTGATCATCGGCGGGCCGTCGACCACCGCCACGGTGGCGACACTGCCGAGCGTCAGCGTCTGCCCGGCGGCGTTGACGAAGGGCAGGTCACGCAGCGCCTGCAGCGAGTCGCGGTAGTCCTGGGGATAGCGGATGTTGATGGGGAAGCGATTGAGGCCCTCCACCGTCTCGCCCAGGCTGCGGCCGCCGATGGCGACGCTGACAACCCGCTGCACATCGGCAATGCTCAGGCCGTAGCGCGCTGCCGCCAGACGGTCCGGGGTGATGTCGATATAGCGGCCGCCAGTGACCCGTTCGGCGAACACCGAAGCGGTGCCGCGGATCGGTTCCAGGGCGGCGACCACGGCATCCCCGATCTCGGCGATCACCGCGAGGTCGGGCCCGGCGATCTTGACTCCGACTGGAGACTTGATGCCGGTGGCCAGCATGTCGATGCGGTTGCGGATCGGCTGTACCCAGACATTGCCGAGTCCGGGAATCTGCAAGGCCGCGTCCATCTCCGCCACCAGGGCCTCGCGTGTCATGCCGGGCCGCCACTGATCCCGAGGCTTGAGCTGGATGGTGGTCTCGATCATCTCCAACGGCGCCGGGTCGGTCGCGGTTTCGGCGCGGCCGATCTTGCCGAATACCCGCGCCACCTCCGGAAACGTCTTCAGCATGCGGTCGGTCTGCTGCAGCAGTTGCGCGGCCTTGCCGGCAGACAGACCGGGCAGGGCGGTCGGCATGTACAGCAGGTCGCCCTCATCCAGCGGCGGCATGAACTCGCTGCCCAATTGCCTCAGGGGCCACAGCGACGCCACCGTGGCCACCAGCGCCAAGGCCAGCGTCAGCTTCGGGTGTTGCAACGCAGCCGCCAGCGCCGGGCGATACAGCGCCATCAGGCCGCGGTTCAGCGGGTTGGCATTTTCGGGTGCGATACGGCCGCGGATGAACACCGCCATCAACATCGGCACCAACGTCACCGACAAGGCGGCTGCCGCCGCCATCGCCCAGGTCTTGGTGAAGGCCAGTGGTGCGAACAGACGCCCCGCCTGCGCTTCCAGTGCGAACACTGGAATGAACGACATGGTGATGATCAGCAGCGAGAAGAACAGCGCTGGGCCGACTTCAGTGGCGGCATCGGCGATGACCCGCAGGCGCGTGCTGCCGGCGGCCGGCGCGCCATGTTCGGTCTCGTGGGCCTCCAGCCGCTTGTGGGCGTTTTCGATCATCACCACCGCTGCATCGACCATAGCGCCGATGGCGATGGCGATACCGCCGAGCGACATGATGTTGGCGTTGAGGCCCTGGATGCGCATCACCAGAAACGCCATCAGCAGCGCCACCGGCAGCGTGATGACCGCCACCAGGGCCGAGCGCAGGTGCCACAGGAACAGGGCGCAGACCACCGCGACCACCGCGAACTCCTCCAGCAACTTGCTGCCGAGATGACGCACAGCGCGGTCGATCAGGTCGGCCCGATTGTAGGTCTCGACCACCTCGACGCCCTCCGGCAGGCCGGCTTTGAGCTGCTGCAGGCGGGCTTTCACCACATCGATGGTACGGCGCGCGTTGGCCCCCGACCGCATGACGACGATGCCGCCGACCACTTCACCCTCGCCGTCGAGTTCGGCGATGCCGCGCCGCAGCGCCGGGCCGCGGCGGACCTCGGCGACCTCGCCGAGCAGCAGCGGCGTGCCGCGTGACCCCAGTTGCAGCGGAATGGCGCGGAAGTCCGCCAGTGATCCGAGATAGCCGCGGGCCCGCACCCGGTACTCGGCCTCGGCCAGCTCCAGGCTGGCGCCGCCGGTCTCGCCATTGGCGTCCTCCACGGCCGCGATCAGCTGCGCCAGTGTCAGGCCATGCTGTTGCAGCTTCTGCGGGTCGGGCACGATCTGATACTGCGGCGTGAAGCCGCCGACCGTGGCCACTTCGGCCACATCCGGAAGTGCCGTCAGCTCGTATTTGAGAAAGCGGTCCTGCAGGGTCTTGAGCTGGCTCAGGTCCTGGCTGCCGCTGCGGTCGACCAGGGCGTACTCGTAGATCCAGCCGACGCCGGTGGCATCCGGCCCCAGCGTCGGGCGGGCGTCGTCGGGCAGCTGTGCCTGCACCTGCGACAGCACTTCCAGCACCCGCGAGCGTGCCCAGTAGAGGTCGACATCGTCATCGAACAGGACGTGGATGAAGGATTCACCAAACATCGAATAGCCGCGAACGGTTTTCGCATGCGGCACCGACAGCAACCGACTGGCGAGCGGGTAGGTCACCTGGTCTTCCACCACCTGCGGCGCCTGCCCGGGGTAGGGCGTCTGTACGATCACCTGGGTGTCGGACAGGTCCGGCAGTGCATCCAGCGGCGTCTGCCAGACGGCCATCAGGCCGGCGGCGCTCAGCATCAAGGTGGCGAGGGTGACCAGAAACCGGTTGTGCAGCGACCAGCGGATCACGGCGCTGATCATCGGATGGCTCCGTCGTCGCCCATGCGGTGGAAGGCACCACGCAGGCTGGCCTCCGAGTCAATCAGGAACTGGCCGGATACCACCACCCGGTCGCCCTCCATCAGGCCGTCGAGGATCTCGGTATCACCGTCCACCTCACGGCCCGGCGTGACCGCCACCGGCCGGTAGTGCCCATCCCCCTCGGCGACGATCACGGTGTTGCGACGGCCGGTGCGGATCAGCGCCTCGCTGGGCACCCGCAGCACCGGTGTTGCAGTGGCACCTTTGAAGTGAACCTGGGCGAACATGCCGGGTCGCAGCCGCAGGTCCGGGTTGTCGACAACCACCCGCACACCGACGCGACGGGTGTCGCGATCAAGCTCCGGATAGACCGTGTCGATGTGTCCGGCGATGGTATCGGACCCGCCTCCGGGAACCTGCAGCGAGACCGGCTGACCGCGCACCAGCCCCGGTGCCTGGGCTTCCGGCACCTCCGCGCGCACCCACACCTGGCGAAGGTCGGTCAGCGTCATCAGCGGCATGCCGGGTCCGACTTCCGCGCCATCACGAATCATCAGCGTGGTGATCACGCCGTCCGCCGGTGCCCGAAGGACGGCCCGACCCCCGGCATCGGTGTCGTCAATGCCCAGATTGCGGAGCCGGGCGATGGCGGCCGAGATCAGCGATGCATCGTCGAGCTTGCGGGCCAGCGCGAGTTCCTGCTGCGCGCTTTCGAGCGCCGGCGCGTAGAGCCGCGCCAGCGGCTGGCCGGCAGTGACGACATCGCCGGTGCCGTCGACCAGAAGCTTCTCAACCCACCCCGATGTACGCGAGGTGATCACCGTCACCCGCTGCTCATCCTCCATCACCGCACCCTGGGCGGTGATACCCGCCGACAGCGCACCGCGCGTCACCGTCGCGGTACGCATGCCCAGGTTCTGGACCATCGCCGGGTCGATGTGAACGGTGCCGGGCCCCGCGGTTTCGCGCTGTTTCGGGATCAACGCCATGCCGCAGATGGGGCAGTTGCCGGGCGCGGCGAGGTCGACTTCCGGGTGCATCGCGCAGGTGTAGCGGACGCTGCCGTCATCCTCGACGACAGCGACGGGGATATGACGGTCATCGGCATGGCGTGCGGCCAGGCCGATGCCGATGGCGAGCGCGATGAGGACAACGAGACCGATCATCAGAGACTGTTTCATGGCGTGGGGTTCCGGACATCAGGCGCGGTGGTCGCGCCGAGGGATTCGAGTTCCACGAGGCGGGCCGCGTGGTCGTGCTGCAGGGCCAGCCGGGCAAGACGCAGATCGAGCAGATCGCGGCGGGCCGACAGCACCCCGTCGAGGTCGTCGCGGCCGGCCTGCCAGCCCGCGAGCGCGGCGGCGACCCGCGCTTCGCCATCCGCCAGCAGCGTGGTGTCGTAATGGTTCAGCCGGGCGGCCAGTCTCGTGGCCTCGTCATGTGCCAGGGCCAGCGCTGCGGACAGCCGCCGATGCAGGTCATCGAGGCGGGCCTGGGCGGCATCGCCCCCGGCCAGTGCCGCCGCCAGGCGTCGGTCCTGACGGCGGGCGGTGAAAACCGGCAGGTCGACTCCAACCCGCAGCGTCACCAACTCCGAAAACGCGGGGCGATAGCCGACGCCGAGTTCCGCACGCCAGTCTGGCCGATAGTCGGCTCGGGCGAAGTCGGCCTCGGCGCTGCGCACCGCCTGTACCGCGCGCAGTGCGCGTAGCGCGGGATGGGTGGCGAGGCGTGCCTGGGCCTGCGCCAGTGGCAGCACGGCTGGCAGCGCGGGGAGGTCGTCACTGAGCGGGCGTTGCGCAGCCTCGCCGATCCAGCGCCCGAGTGCGCGTTGGGCACGCGCCACCGCCTGGTCGGCGGCCGCCAGCTGGTCCTGCTGGCGGCCGGCCGCCACGCGCGCGGCCAGCAGCAGGGCCTGCCGGCCGTCACCGCCGCTGCGTACCGCGATGGCGGCGGACTCGACCTGGGTGTCCACGACGACCCGCTGTTCCGCCGTCAGCATGCGTTGCCGCTGGGCCCGCCACAGCGCCAGCCAGTCGAGCGCAACGGCCTGGCGGATGTCGCGTGTGGTGGCAGCGTGCTGTGCCGCTCGCACCGCCGCCTCGGCATCGGCCTGATTACCGCGTGCCTGACGTTTGCCGGCACCCGGAAAGGTCTGCTGCAGCGACAGGCTGAGCTGTGACATGCGCTCGCGGTCCAGGCGGCCGGCGTCATCGCCGTTGGCCGGCAGGCCGCTGACCGCGGCCATCATCTGCGGGTCCGGTAACTGACGCGCGGCGATGGCGGTGTCGCCCAGCGCACGTCGCTCGGCTTCCAGCGCCTGCAGCAGCGGTTGCTGGGTCAGGGCGATCGCCTGCGCGGCCGGCAGGCTCAGCGGTGGGTCAGCGGGCGCCGCCCATGTGGCGGTGGCCAGCCCGCACAGCAGCAGGCCCACCACGGCAGGGCACCCGGCCGGGTGCCAGGGGAACAGGAACATGAAACGTCTCCACGGTCGGGCCTTGCAGCCCGGAGCGACTCGCAGGGAGCCGGCGACGGATCAACCGTGGGAGACGATGGGAGGACGCAGTTGCGGTGTTGGCGGACGCAAGATGAGACGGTCGACCGAGACGACCGTGGCCGCAGTCGCTGGGCGTGCCAACGACGCCACCATCGGCGTTGCCGCTGCCAGGTGGCCCAGTGCGCAGGCCGCCATGTGCGGGCAGTCGGCGTCACAGCACTCCGCGGCGGCGGGGGTGTCGCCCGAGGCGTTCGCATCGCCATGGCAGGGCGACATCGTCATCGGGGTGTCGCCGTCGTCCGCGCCATCGCCGCTGATCGGGGCGGCCGCCACCGCCAGGGCCTGCAGCAACAGCAGCAGGCCCAGCGGCACGGCAATCCAGAGGGGATGACGTTTCAGCATGGGGCTTCGACCTTAGGCTGGCGGTGGGGGTTCCGCAAGCCGTCCCGGCCCCAGCATCCGCAGCAGGGCCGGCAGCACCAGCAGGGTCAGCAGGGTCGACGACAGGATGCCGCCGATCACCACCGTGGCCAGGGGCCGCTGTACTTCGCTGCCGATGCCGGTATTGAAGGCCATCGGCACGAAACCCAGCGCCGCCACCAGCGCCGTCATCAGCACCGGCCGCAGGCGGGTCAGGGCGCCGTCGTGGATGGCTTGATGCAGCGGCTGTCCATCGGCCTGCAGGCGGCGGATGAAGCTGACCATCACCAGGCCATTGAGCACGGCGACGCCGGACAGGGCGATGAACCCCACGCCGGCGCTGATCGACAGCGGCATGTCGCGCAGCCACAGGCTGAGCACCCCACCGGTCAGCGCCAGCGGCACGCCGCTGAAGATCACCAGCGCGTCGCGCACCGAGCGGAACGCCATCATCAACAGGCCGAAGATCAGCGCCAGGGTGACGGGCACCATGATCGACAGACGCTGGCTGGCCGAACGCAACTGCTCGAAGGTGCCGCCATAGTCCATCCAGTAACCGGCCGGCAGCGCGATCTGGGTGGCCACTGCGGCCTGCACGGCTTCGATGAAGCTGCCGAGGTCGCGGCCCCGCACGTTGGCGGTGACCACCACCCGTCGTTTGCCCTGCTCGCGGTTGATCTGGTTGGGGCCGGGCGCCACGGTGACCGTCGCCACTTCCCGCAGCGGCACCTGGCCTCCGGACGGCAGCGGCACGGTCAGCCGGTCGATGCTGGCGGGATCGTTGCGCAGGGTTTCGGGCAGGCGCAGGGTGATCGGAAACCGCCGGTCGCCCTGGTACACCATGCCGATGTCGCGACCCCCGAAGGCGGTGGCCACCACCGCCTGCACCTGCGCCACCGACAGGCCGTAGCGCGCCAGCGCCGCGCGGTCCGGGAGGATCTGCATCATCGGCAGGCCGGTGGTCTGTTCGACACGCACGTCGGCGGCGCCGGGAATGGCCGCGATCAGCGCCTCGACCTTGCGTGCCTCCGCGTTGAGCGTGTCGAGATCATCGCCGTAGAGCTTCACCGCCACGTCCGAACGCACGCCGGAAATCAGCTCGTTGAAGCGCATCTGGATCGGCTGGGTGATCTCGTAGTTGTTGCCGGGCACCCGCGCCACGACCTCGGCCAGTTCCGCCACTACGGTGGCTTTCGGCTTGCGTGGATCCGGCCATTGATCACGCTCCTTGAGCATCACGAAGGTATCGGCAACCGACGGTGGCATCGGGTCGGTGGCCACCTCGGCGGTGCCGAGCTTGGCGAACACCCGGTCCACTTCGGGCATCTCGCGGATCGCCGCTTCCAGGGTGACCTGCATGTCCAGCGCCTGGGTCAGCGAGGTGCCGGGAATACGCAGCGCGTGCAGGGCGATGTCGCCCTCGTCGAGGCTGGGGATGAACTCGCTGCCCATGCGCGTGGCCAGCGCCGCACAGGCCAGCACCAGCACCAGGGCCGCCGCGCAGATGGCCCAGCGTGCCCGCAGCGCCAGCGCCAGCAGCGGACGATAGGCCGCGGTGGCAGCGTCCATCAGGCGGTTGCGTTTTTCCGTGACGCGGCCGCGCAGGGTGAGCGCCACGGCGGCCGGCACGAAGGTGAGCGACAGCACCAGCGCTGCCATCAATGCCATCACCACGGTGATCGCCATCGGGTGGAACATCTTGCCCTCCACCCCGGTCAGGGCGAACAGCGGGACGTAGACCACGGTGATGATGGCGACACCGAACAGGCTGGGGCGGATCACTTCCTGGGTGGAGGCGTAGACCACCTCCAGCCGCTCGCGCAGCGGCAGCGCATCGTTGCGCCCCCGGTGGGCGTCGGCCAGCCGTCGGACGCAGTTCTCGACGATGATCACCGCGCCGTCGACGATCAGGCCGAAGTCCAGCGCGCCCAGGCTCATCAGGTTGGCACTGATCTGGTTCTGCACCATGCCGGTCACGGTGGCCAGCATGGCCAGCGGAATCACCAGGGCAGTGATCAACGCCGCGCGCAGATTGCCGAGCAGCAGGAACAGCACCACCACCACCAGCGCCGCGCCCTCCAGCAGGTTCTTGCGCACGGTGTCCAGTGTCTTGTCCACCAGCCAGGTGCGGTCATACACCGCCCGCGCCGTGATGCCGGGCGGCAGGCTGCGCTGGATGACTTCCAGCCGGGCCGCGACATCGCGCGACACTGTACGGGCGTTCTCGCCCATCAGCATGAACACGGTGCCGAGCACGACTTCCTGCCCGTTCATGGTGGCGGCCCCGGTGCGCAGGGCGCTGCCCCAGGCGACGGTGGCGACATCGGAGAGCCGGATCGGCGCGTGGTCCAGGCCGGCGGCCACGGCGATGCGGCGGATGTCCGCCAGGCTTTCGGCCTGTCCGGGGCTGCGGATCAGCACCTGGCTGCCGTGGCGCTCGATGTAGCCGGCGCCGCGGTTGCTGTTGTTGCGCAGTACCGCCTCGGCGAGGTCGTCAAAGTCCAGTGCATGGGCCCGTAGCCGTGCCGGATCGGGGGTGATCAGCACATGCCGCGGCTGGCCACCGAGGCTGTTCACCTCGGTCACGCCGGGCACCTGCGCCAGTTGCGGGCGCACGATCCAGCGCATGGCGTCGTCCAGATCATGGGCGTCGAAATGGGCGCCGTCCGCACGCCGTGCATCGTTGCCTGCGTCCAGCGTGAACATGAAGATCTCGCCCAGCCCGGTGGCAATCGGCCCCAGCGCTGGATCGAGCCCCACGGGCAACAACGAGCGCACCTGCTGCACGCGCTCGTTCACCAGTTGCCGTGCGAAGTAGATGTCGGTGCCGTCCTCGAACACCACGGTGACCTGTGACAGACCGTAACGGGACAGCGAACGCGTATAGGCAAGCGCGGGCAGGCCGGCCATCGCGTTCTCCACCAGGTAAGTCACGCGCTGTTCGGTTTCCAGCGGCGAATAGCCGGGGGCTTCGGTGTTGATCTGCACCTGGACATTGGTGATGTCGGGCACCGCATCAATCGGCAGGCGGGCAAGGTTGTAGAGGCCGAGCGCGATGAGCGCCACGGCGGCGGCGACGATCAGCCATCGTCGGGCCAGCGAGAAGCGGAGTATGGATTCGAGCATGAGTGGCGTCCTAGAACACGCGGCCGAAATGGCGGAGCACCGCGATCATCACGACGTAGAGCGCGGCGGTGGCGAGGCTGGAAAGCCCCAGGGCCGGCCAGAACCCCAGGCCGTGACGCAGCAGCACCGGCAGCAGGGCCAGCAGCGCCAGCGACGGGATCACCATCCACAGGACGTCGACCGACAGCGCCGCCACCCGCGCGGTGTCCTGCGTATCGACGTAGAGCCAGATGAGGGCAAGCAGGGTGGTCAACGGCAGCGAGGCGAGGAGCGCGCCGGCCAGGGTGGAGCGGCGCGCCAACTCCGATACCGCCACCACCACGGCAGCGGAAAGCGAAAACTTGAGCAGGAGATACATGAGTAAGGTTCCGGTGACCCGCGTTGCGGGATCAGTGATCGTGGGCGGCGCCGGATTTCTCCAGGTCCGCCTTGAGCAGGTAGGCGTTGTCGGTGACCACGTCGGCGCCGGGCAACAGGCCGTCGAGGATTTCGACGTGTTCACGGTCGCGGGCGCCCAGGGTCACCGGCAGAGCCTGGTAGTGGATGCCCTCGCGGACGAACACCACCTCCCAGTCGCGGAAGGTCTGCACCGCCGCTTCCGGGACCACCAGTGGGGCATCGCGGCGATGGATGGTGACCTCCGCTTCGACATGGGCGCCGGGCGGCCAGCGACCGTCGCGGTTGTCGATGATCACGCGGGCGTGACGGGCCTGGTTGTCATCGGCAGTCGGCGACAGGTAGGCGAGGGTGCCGTCCATCGCCGTGTCCCCGGTGGGTAGCCACACACGAACCGGTGCGCCCGCCTGCACGCGACCCTGGTCGCCGGGAAACACCTGCAGTTCGGCCCAGACCTCCGATGGATCAATGAGCCGGAACATCGCTCCGGATGTCAGCTCTCCGGGGTTCACCAGGCGCGTCTGCACCACACCGTCGGCGGGCGCGGTGACCGCGTAGCTGCGCAGGCTGTCGCTGCTCTCCACCCGCGCCAGCACCTGGCCCTTGCGGACCCCATCGCCGGAGCGCACCGCAACCGACTGCACCAGTCCGGGGAAGCGGGCGCCGACGGTCCACTGGCGATCTTCGGGAATCGCAATGCGGCCATACAGAGAACGGGTTTCGCGGATCTCACCGGCCGTCGCTGCGGCGGTGCGCAATCCGAACGTGCCCGCCTTGTCGGCAGCGATGTCGACACGGCCTTCGGGGGAATCGTACTGCCAGCGATAGCGCTTGCCGGCGTGTACCGCCGACACCGCCACCGTGAAGGCGTGTGGCTCGTAGACCGTGTCGGGACTGCGCAGCCAGTCGCCCGCCGGCACCAGCTGATGGTGATCGACGGTGCCATCGGGCAGGCCGGTGATACGACGCAGGCGGATCTCGACCGCGACGTCCTCCACCGGCAGCGGTGTTGCATCGCGTCGCGGGTAGACCCGGAACTCGGGCGGGATGCCGCGCTCGGCGATGGTGATTTCCAGATTGAAGCCGTCCTCGTGTTCGAGCAGACGGCCGCCGTGCGGACCCTTCTGCTCACGCGCACTGGCGTGATCGTCTGCGGCCGCCGAAGCCGGTGCCGGCAGGCCGATGGCCAGCAGTGTCGCCATCAGGGCGCCGACAATGCCCCCGACGGCAAGCAGCCTTTCATTTCGAGTGCTGGCAGTTTTAGGCGCAGATGCAGCATCAGCACGCGCGTTTTCGTTCAGTGGCGGCTTCATGGGTGGCACATATGTCCTTATCCAAAGTGCGATGTAGGAACCAGCCTAAACTCTTTAGTTACTACAGAGTCAAGAGGGTTTGATGATTTCTTTTGAGATGGCTTCGACCCAGGCCGAAAGCTTGCGGAATCTGGCCTGAGTACGTGTCGCGGCTTTTGGATCTATCACCTAATCAGCCCTCAAGTGTTCGTGGAGGTACACTCTCGTAGCCTTAGTGACGAAATCATCTGAGCCTTAGACAAAGATGGAAATTTTCAAAACATTCGGACTTTTTGTCCTGACCGCGATTGCCGAGATTGTTGGCTGCTATTTGCCCTATCTCTGGCTCAAGCATGGCCATAGCATCTGGCTGGTGGTTCCTGCGGCCTGCAGCTTTGCCCTGTTCGCCTGGCTTCTCACCTTGCATCCACACGCAGCCGGGCGCGTTTACGCGGCCTATGGTGGTGTCTATGTCAGCGTGGCGCTGGTGTGGCTCTGGGCGGTCGATTCTGTCCGCCCCACAGCGACCGACGTGATTGGAGTCGGTGTCTGCCTAGTTGGTATGGGCATCATTATGTTTGGTGCACGGACCGCTTAAAACGTCAGAGCATCGAAATCAGCAGGTCCACACTGACACCGTTTGCTTGAAGCCCTTCAAGCTGACCTTTTCGCTTTGCATCTCAAAGCGTGTGACCAAATCAGGATCACTACCCGCCGCCAGATCCAGGACTTCACGGGCCGTTGCAATCTGGCCGGGTTTGGCGATTTTCTGAAGTCGTGCCGCAGCATGGACTGCCGGCCCCACAAGTAGCAGTGAGCGGCGGACATGATTGCCAACGTAGCCCGCCAGCAGTTCCCCGAAGGCCAAACCGAATCGGGCTTCCGGGATAGCATAGCCATTTGCCCGTTCGGCATTGAGACGGTCCCGAATCGCGAACGCGGCCGGCAGTGCTTCACCGACTCCTGCGAAGTACAACAAGGCGCCGTCGCCTTCGAAGTCACGGACATCACCGCAATGGGCGACGCCTTCCTCGACGACGACCGTCATGAATTCCTGAATCGCTCCGAATGCCGCTTTGGGATCCTGCGATTCAATCAGGCTGGTGGAATCGACAATATCGACAAAAAGTACCGCGAGCTTGCGACGGACAGGCAAGGAATCCCCCGCCAGCCATGATTGCTCGGCAATTGGCCGCTCCGCATCAGCGGTCAGTCGTGGTGCCGTCTGCCAGGTCAATTTGGCATGCGCGTCAGTATCGATGGGCTCGACCGGTAAACCGGCCTCTCGCCAGCTTGGTAACCCGCCATCCAGCACCGTGACGTCCTCATAGCCCGCAGCCACGAGCCAAAGCGCGACGCGCACGCTGGACGCATCCCCATCGCAGACGCAGTACACCGCGATAGGCCGTGATCGATCGCAATCCGGAATCTGAATGGCTTGAGTGTCCAGATACAAGGGGACGGCGCCACGAATCTCTTGCGGTTCGCGAGCAAAGGCGGCTTTACGCCGCGCATCAAGTACCAGGACCGAGACTGATTCACTCAAGCGGGCAAACGCCTGTGCCGACAACTTGGAAAAGGCCTTGGCTGTCATGAAGGTGAATCGCCGACCGGTGAGCACTCCTCGCTCGTCGCACGCTCATGGTCAGCTTGCGCTTCGTGAAGAATGCGGATACCGCCCCGAAGCACGATCAGCGCCACAACCGAACCGATCACAAGGTCCGGCCAGCGTGAGCCGGTGGCCACAACAAGAATCCCGGCCAGGATGACGCCGCTGTTGGCAATCACATCGTTCGCGGAAAAGATCCAGGCGGCCCGCATATGAACCTCGCCATCACGGTGTTTTCGGATCAGCCACAGACAGGTGACATTGGCCACCAACGCCACCATGGCCACCGCGATCATCCAGTCGCCTAAAGGCTCGCTGCCCAGTACGCCGCGCCTGGCGACATCCAGCAGCACCATCCCGGCCAACGCAATCTGCAACCAGCCGGACAGCCTCGCGGCTGTCCGTTTGATACTGGCGGCACGCCCTACGGCATACAGGCTGGTGGCATAGACCAGCGCGTCTGCGAGCATGTCCAAGGAATCGGCAATCAGGCCGGTGGATTGCCCAATCCAGCCGAGCAAAAACTCCACTACAAACATCACGCCATTGATCGCCAGCAAAGCGATCAGCACGCGACGCTCCGCCTGGTTTTTTGCTTCGAATTCGCAGCCGCAATCACTCATTGCGTGCCTTCCTCTGTTTCCTGAAATTCCACCAACTCTTCCTCCCGCCCATGCACGATGCGGTACAGCGCGGGAAGCAGCAGCAATGTCAACAGGGTCGATGATACGATGCCACCGATCACCACGGTGGCCAGCGGACGCTGCACCTCCGCTCCGGTGCCGACGTTCAATGCCATGGGCACGAAGCCCAGACTTGCCACCAGCGCGGTCATCAGCACCGGTCGCAGCCGGGTCATTGCACCATGCACGATGGCAAGTTCGAGCGCGTGCCCCTCATGTCTCAGTTCACGAATGAATGACAGCATGACCAAGCCGTTGAGCACCGCGACCCCCGACAGCGCGATGAAACCGACGCCGGCAGAGATCGACAGCGGCATGTCACGCAGCCAGAGCATGGCAACACCGCCAGTCAATGCCAATGGCACACCAGTAAAGATGATCAGCGCATCCTTCAGTGAGCCAAAGGCCATCAGCAGCAGACCCAGTATGAGCAGCAGCGTGACCGGTACGACGATGGACAGTCGCTGACTGGCTGATTGCAGTTGCTCGAAGGTGCCGCCGTAATCCAGCCAGTAACCTGCGGGTAACTCGACTTGCGTCGTGATGCGTTGCTGAACCTCTTCCACAAACGAACCGAGGTCGCGTCCGCGCACATTGGCGGTCACCACCACGCGCCGTTTGCCATTCTCGCGACTGATCTGGGCCGGTGCCGGGGCCAGCTCGATGCGAGCGACTTCACCCAGCGGGATGTAATGGGCACCGTCGCTGTTTTCACTCACGCCGGGCAGCAGCAACGGCAGTCGCTCAAGCACGGCCGTGTCCTGACGCAAGCGTTCAGGCAGACGCACAACCAGCTCGAAACGCCGGTCGCCGTCGAAGATCAGACCGGCGGAAGTGCCGCCCACTGCGGTGGCGACCAGATCCTGTACCGCCTGCACATTGAGACCGTAGCGTGCCAATGCGGACCGGTCCGGAATCACTGACAGCACGGGCAGCCCACTGACTTGCTCAACGCGCACATCAGCCGCGCCATCAATGCCTTGCACCACGCTTTGGATCGCCTGTGCACTGCTGAGCAATTGCTCCAGGTCATCACCAAACACCTTGATGCCCAGATCCGCACGCACGCCCGAGATCAACTCGTTAAAGCGCAACTGTATCGGCTGGGAAAACTCATAGTTGTTGCCCACCAGTTCATTCAAGGCCTCTTCCATCTGTTCGACCAGCTCGGTTTTGGGCAGATTAGGATTCGGCCACTGATCACGCGGCTTGAGCATCACATAGCCATCGGCAATGTTCGGCGGCATCGGGTCGGTGGCCACTTCGGCAGTTCCCACCCGTGCGAATGCAATCTCCACCTGTGGAAACTCGCCGAGGCGTTTTTCGACCTGCGCCTGTAACGCCAATGATTGCTCCAGCCCGGTGCCGGTGATACGCAAGGCCTGCACCGCAATATCACCCTCATCCAGCTGAGGCACGAACTCCGAGCCCAGTGTCGTTGCCAGCCATCCGCTGGCCACAACCAGCGCAGTCGCCCCAGCCACCAAGGCCCAGCGCAGCTTCAAGGCCCCATTGAGTAGTGGCTCATAGGCCTGCTTGGCTGCGCGCATCAGCCAATTTTCTTGCTCGGCCACCGGCCCACGCATAAACACCGCCACGGCGGCCGGCACCAAGGTCAATGACAGCAGCATTGCGGCCAGTAAAGCCATGACGACGGTTGCCGCCATCGGGTGGAACATCTTGCCCTCAACCCCGCTAAGCGAAAAGATCGGGATATACACCACGGTGATGATGCCGACGCCAAACAGGCTGGGCCGAATCACCTCGCTGGTGGCGGTGTACACCACGTTCAGGCGTTCCTTAAGCGCCAGCTGACGCTCGCGAATGCCGCTCTGCGCTTCCGCCAGCCGACGTATGCAGTTCTCCACCACGATGACCGCGCCATCAACAATGAGCCCGAAGTCCAACGCGCCCAGACTCATCAGATTGGCCGATACGCCGGTGCGGACCATGCCGGTCACGGTGGCCAGCATCGCCAGCGGAATCACCGCGGCGGTGATCAGCGCCGCGCGGACGTTACCCAGCAGCAAAAACAGCACAACTATGACCAACAATGCACCTTCAAGCAGGTTCTTCTGCACCGTGGCGATGGCTTTATCGACCAGTGTCGTGCGGTCATACAAGGGCTGAATGAAAACACCGTCCGGCAGGGACCGATTGATCACTTCAAGGCGCTGCGCCACATCGCGGGCCACAGCCCGTGAGTTTTCGCCAAGCAACATCATGGCCGTGCCGAGCACGGCTTCCTCACCGCTGACGGTGGCAGCTCCCGAACGCAATTCGCGGCCCAGACCCACCTCGGCCAAATCACGCAGCAACACCGGCACGCCGTCGCGGTGGCTGACCACGACCTGTTCAATATCCGCGATGGTCTCCAACCTGCCGGGGGAGCGCACCAGCAATTGTTGGCCGTTGCGTTCGATATAACCGGCACCACGATTGTCGTTATTGCTCCTCAGCGCCGCGCTGAGATCTTCCATCGACAGGCCCCAAGCCAGCAGCTTTTGTGGGTCAGGCAATACGTGATACTGCTTGTCGAAGCCGCCAATGCTGTTGACCTCGGCGACGCCTGGCGTGAGCACCAATTGCGGGCGAATAATCCACTCCTGGACTTCACGCAGACCGATCGCATCCCAGGGCCGGCCATCGGCCATTACCGCACCCTGTTCAGCACGCACCGCGTACATATAAATTTCACCCAGGCCGCTACTGATCGGCCCCATTTCGGGCTCCAAACCGGGTGGCAGCTGGCTACGAACCGCAGACAGCCGTTCGTTGATCAGATTGCGCGCAAAGTACAGATCGGTGCCTTCCTCGAAGACCACCGTCACCTGCGACAAGGCATAGCGCGATAGTGATCGCGTGTAGGCCAGACTCGGCAGGCCAGACAGGGCCGTCTCCACAGGAAAGGTCACCCGCTGCTCGGTTTCCAGCGGCGAATAGCCGGGTGCAGCGGTATTGATTTGCACCTGCACATTGGTGATATCCGGCACCGCATCAATAGGTAGGGATTGGTAACTCCAGACACCAACACCGATCCAGACCAGCATCAGCGCGAGTATCAGCCAGCGCTGCTCAACGGCAGCGCGAACAATTGAATTGATCATGACCGCCCCTTAGTGATCGTGCTCGGCGCTGGATTTCTCCAGCTCGGCTTTCAGCAAGTAGCTGTTCGTTGTCACATAGCGCGCACCAGGTTCCAGGCCGCCCAGTACCTCGGCCATACGACCATCGCTGCGGCCCAAGGTCAGTGCGTGAGCTTCAAAGCGCTGACCGTCCTGCACAAAAACGGCACGCTGACCTTCAATGTCCTGCAAGCTCGGGGTTTCAATGACGAGATCAACCGATGTTACAGCGGTGACGATCTCGGCCCGAACTGTGCTTTCTGGCACCCAGCGACCATCTGGGTTGTCCAGCACCACACGCGCACTTCGAGCAGGGCCATGGTCGGCAGCCGGGGCGATCCAGTCGATGACGCCCTCGGCCTGCACGTTGTCGCCAAAGAGCATGACGGTCTGGCCAAGCTCGACGGCTGCTGCTTGCGACGGAAACACCGCCAGCTGGGCCCAGACTTTAGAATAATCCGCGATGCGCAGCAGCGGCCGACCAGCGGTCGCTTCGCCGGCCGAGGCCATGCGATCAACCACGGTGCCGTCAATCGGTGCGAGCAGCTTGTAGGGCCGCAGGCTGTCATCGGCTTCCACGGTAGCGATCACATCCCCTCGAGACACGTTCTGACCAATGTCCGCGCGCAGCTCCAATATCTGGCCGGGGTAGCGGGCGTGCACAACGGCCATACGAGATGGCATTGCTTCAATCCGACCATAGACCGGTAAGGTCTGGCGCAATGTGCCAGGGCCAGCCGTGGAGATTTCCAATTTCGCCAAGGCGATTTGTGCTTCGTTTAGTTCAACGACGTCAGCTTCATCATGATGCTCTCCATGGCCTTCGTCATCGTGTTGGCCATCATCATCTTCGCCTTCGTGCGGTTTGCGATGACCTTCAAGCTGCTCTGAATCGGCCTCATCATGCGAGGAATGGTCATGAGCGTCATTCGATGCGAAAGCGCCGGGAACAAATCCTGCTGCGATCAGTGCCAAGGTCGTTGCGAACAGGCTTGCAGCGGCAAAGTTTTTCTTAGTGGTCATGGTTTTGATCCTTGTGTTCTTCTGCTGGGTCACCATCGGCGGCGGTCAGTGCCGCGCCGGCCAGGCGCTCCAATTCAATGCGGTTGAGGTGTGCGCGACGGGCGGCATCCAGCAATGCCAGCCGTGCATCGATGAGTTCTTGCCTGGCCGCGATCAGGTCCAGATAGCTGTAGCGGCCGGCACGGTAGGCCTCGCGGGTATCGCTCAGCGCCGATTCCAACCTTGGGATAACGGCATCGCGCAGCGCCGCAAAGGCTTCGATGGCATGGCTGCGATGCTGCCAGGCTTCGTACAGGGTGGCCCGCGCAGCAATCCGCGCTGCTTGGGTATCGAAGCGTGCAGCTTCATGTCGCGCACTGGCGGCATCAAGATCCCCCCGTGCCCGGCGCCCTGAGAACAAAGGAATGCTGAGTCCAGCCACCAAGCCCGTACTGTCAGAACCCTCCAGCCGACGGACACCCGCCTGCCAGCGCACATCACCGCGCGACGTGGACTGAGCCAGTCGCAGATTGGCGGTCTGGATGCGTTCCTGGCTCGCTAATTGCTGCAAGTCGGGACTCTGTTCCAGGGTCTTAACCAATGGTTCGAAGGCACCGGCCCGCCCCGTATGAAACAGCGCATCATCGTCCACGCGCTGGAAATCCGGCGAGGTCTCACCCCAGAGCGCGGCCAGCTTGACCTTAAGTGTGGGAATCTGATGTTCCACATGGCCCGCCTCGACGGCGGCACGGGCGGTTGCGGCCTGAGCGCGGTGCAATTCCGCCTGGGGTGCGCGCCCGCGCTCGACCCGCTGCTTGACTGTTTTTTCAGCTTGACGCGCCAGCGATTCCGCGCGCCGGGCAACCTCCAGCTCCTGCTGAAGTGCGGCCAATTTGACGAACAAACGCGCGGCTTCGGCCTGGACATCGAGCAGCTGTGTCCGGCGCGCAGCGGCAAGCAGGGCCTCTTTGGCGTCAACGATGGTGATCCGGGATCCAGGCCGGCCGCCCAGCTCAACAACACCCGACAACGCCAGGGTCAATTCAATATTGCGGGTGCCCTGTGCTTCATTGGAGCCGCCGAATTCGTCCGCTTCCGCAGAGAGTTCCATTGGCGGTTTGAGACCAGCTGACGCGCGGTCGCCGGACAGGGCTTTCAGGCGCGGTGCGTAAGCCATCAAGGAAGGGTTGTGTTCGGTCACCCGGCGTACGGTTTCCCGCAACGTTAGGGTGTCTGTGATTTGCGCTTGCGCTTGGCCCACAGAAAGCCAAATCAGACCGGCGACATATAGCCCCGACCGAGAGAGAAAACCAAGCATGGTGACTCCAGAAATCATTGCGCCAACCGGCGCTGGAAGGTGCCGTTATGGCACCTGCGATGATGACTAGAGAGTTAGAGGCGGCGCTCTGGCGGGTGGTGGAAGACCGGTCGCGCTCTTCTTGGGTGACGCAGCCCGCTCCGCTGTAATATCGCTGCCCCGTGAGAACAGCAGCAAACCCAGAATGCCCACAACAACAATCGCGAGCAGCTGGACATCATCCAGATCAAGCAACTTGGCCAGCACACCGTCGCCCACTTCGACTCTGGTATCCACACAGGATTCTTCTGCACAGGATTCACTCGCATGCACGAGCGCGTCGGCATGCGATTCCTGAAGGCAGTCGATATCGCCGTCTGAGCACGCATGTGCATGCACACCCACAACCTGACCGACCAGCAAGAAGATGGTCAGCAGCCAAGTGAGTCTGTGGGGCGAGTTAAGCACGAAGTGAGGATTTATTCTTTGGATGTGAACAGACCAAATATTATCTCAAGTCGTTCCAAAACGTTTGTCATAAGGGAAATTCGGGCTCGACCACTTGGCCTCAGCTTGACCTTAGACCTGACTCCAGACTTATTGTTATGCCATGAATGATCATTTTCTGAACACCCGCGTACCGCCATTGGCCTTAGTTATTATTGCTGCATTGATCATGTGGTTTACCAAGCTTGCCTTAGGGTCACCAGCATCGCCAGGCCAACCGCCGGCACGTCGATGAGAAGCTTGATCAGCCCCTTGACGACGGCTGGACGCTCCATGTCGAAGTGCAGGTGCGCCGGACCCTGGGGATGGCCGTCGTGCGCCGCGTCCGCGGCCGGTGACAGGACGTGCAGACCGGTATCAGCGAGGTGGACCTCGGTGTGGTGGCGCTCACCGTCGACCGCGAGATGACGGTGATGATGCACGCCCAGCGCCTGCGCCAGCAGCACCGGTAGCAGACACAGAAACACCAGCAGATGGGCACGGGGGATGCGCGCGAACATGGCGGGACTCTAGCAGAAGTCCGGCGCCGCCCGCGCTGCGCCATCGTCCACCCTGGTGTACGGTCTGGGCTCGTCCGCGTCCCCAAGGCCACTGATGAACCGCCACTCCGAGGCCCGCGAATTCACCCGCCGCAGCCTGCTCACCGGGGTGTTGATCGGCGCCGTGCTGACGCCCTGCAACGTGTATTCCGGGCTCAAGATCGGCTGGTCGTTCAACATGTCGATCGTCGCCGCGCTGCTGGCCTACGGTTTCTGGAACCTGGGCGCGCGGCGGCTGGGTGCGCGGCCGTTCGGGCTGCTGGAAAACAACATCAACCAGACCACCGCCTCGTCGGCGGCGTCGATCATCTCCGGCGGCCTGGTGGCGCCGATTCCGGCCCTGGCGCTGATCACCGGCCAGACCCTGCCGTGGCACTGGCTGGCGGTGTGGGTGTGTGTGGTGAGCCTGCTCGGCGTGTGTGTGGCGGTGGCCTTGCGGCGGCAGTTGCTGCTGGTGGAGCAGCTGAGTTTTCCGGCCGGGGTGGCCACCGCTGAAACCGTGCGCGAAATCTACGGCCGTGGCGCCGAGGCGGTGGCGCGGGTGCGCGTGCTGCTGGCGAGCCTGGCGCTCTCCGGCGTGGTGAAGCTGTTGACCTCGCTCGGCGGTATCGCCGCGGTGCCGCTGGGGTTTCGGCTGGCCGGGCAGGGCGCGGTGGCCGGGCGAACATTGGGTGGCGGCTCGCTGGGCTTTGCCTTCGACCCGTCGCTGCTGCTGGTGGGGTTTGGCGCCATCATCGGCCTGCGCGCGGGCGTGTCGCTGCTGTTGGGCGCGGTATTGGCCTGGGGCGTGATGGCGCCCTGGTTGCTGGCGCGTGGCTGGGTTGATGCCACACGCCTCCCTGACGACGGCTTCTGGTATCCGCAATTGGTGGAATGGCTGCTGTGGCCCGGTGTGGCGCTGATGGTCGCGGCCTCGCTGACCAGCTTCGTGCTGGTGCTATTGCGCCGACGCCGCAGTGTCGACCGCGATACCGGGGGCGAGGTGCCGCGGCCGGCCTTCTGGGCGGGCTTTGCCGCCACCCTGATCCTCGCCGCCGGCGCGCAGATCGGCCTGTTCGGTATCGACCCGGTCACGGCGGTGCTGGCCGTGTTGCTGGCGTATGGTCTGGCGGTGGTGGCGGCGCGGGTGGTGGGCGAAACCGGCATCCCGCCCATCGGCGCGCTGGGCAAGGTGTCGCAGCTGAGCTTCGGCATCTTCACGCCCGCCAACCTCACCGCCAACCTGATGACGGCCAATGTGGCCGGTGGCGCGGCAGGCCAGTGTGCCGACCTGCTCAACGACCTCAAGACCGGGCATCTCATCGGCGCCACCCCGCGGCTGCAGGTGCTGGCACAGCTGTTCGGCATTCTCACCGGCAGCGTTGTCGGTGCCGCTGCCTATCTGGTGCTGATCCCCGACCCGCAGGGGATGTTGATCACCGCCGAATGGCCGGCACCGGCAGTGGTCACCTGGAAGGCGGTCGCAGAGGTCCTGTCCGGCGGCCTGTCGTCGATCCCGCCGGGCGCCGTCACCGCCATGGGCGTGGCCGCGGTGCTGGGCATACTGATCGCCGCATCGCAGTCGCTCGGCATGGGTCGGTGGCTGCCCAGCGCGCCCGCCGCCGGGCTGGCCTTCGTGATTCCGGCGTCCAACAGCATGAGCCTGTTCTTCGGCGCCGTTCTCGCCGCGCTGCTGGCAAAGGCGGTGCCGTCACTGGCACTGCGTTTCACCATCGCGGTGGCCGCCGGTCTGGTGGCCGGGGAGAGCCTGGTGGGCGTCGGGTTGGCGCTGGCGGACATGGTGGGTAGCGGTTGAGATCGTGGCTCAGTATCCCGCAGCGGCCAGCTCGGCAACGATGTCGCGATAGAGCCCGAGCCGGCTGAAATGCAGGTGCCGATTGTCTTCACCGCTGCAGCTGACGCCGGCAATGCCGGGCACCTCCGAGCTGCTGTAGGCCATGTGGTTGAGACCGGGATGCGGGCGTGATGGATCATCGCTGCGACCGTTGACCCACCGCGGGATCACCGGTGTTGGATCCGCCACGGGATCTCGTCCGTAGCTGGTGAAGCGCTGGGAATCCACCGAGATGTTGCCGTCGTTGGGCCCCTCGTGCCGGTTGACGATGTCCCAGAAGAACCGGTTTCTCTGATAGCAGGGATGGCTGATGTCGTCGATCTGCGACGTGAACGATTGATACAGCACCGGATGGGCGGGGTCGTCGGGGAAGGGGTAACGCATGTTGAAGCTGGGGGGGCAGGTCTCGACGCCATCCTCCGGCACACAGTCCATGTCGGTGGTGTCCATCATGTACTTGCGGGTCAGGGCCACCACCGACTCGCCACCCCGAGCGATGAGCGCCTGGTTCTGGAATACCGAATGCACCAGGAACGCGGCGTCGAGTACCCGCGAGCGGCAGTCCGGCGTGAGGCAGGCCAGCAGCGCCTGCTGCACCCAGTCGGCCTGGGCAGTGCCCTTGTTGGCGCCGGCCATCGAGGTCCAACTGGCGACATGCCGATACATCAGTTCGCCGCTGAAGGCATTGCGGACGGCCGCCATCATGTAGCGCGAGTCCGCGCAGCCCTGAGAGTGGCAGATGATGTTGAACTTCAGCCCGCGCTGACAGCTGTCGGCATCGGCATAGCCATGACGTGCCCGCAGCGACGGATTGTCGCAGTACTGCAGTGTCGCCAGGTACACCCCGTCAACGACTTCGGCGTCGTCGTGCTCACAGCGCATGGCCGCGAGGGTGGTGCCGGCGCATTTCCGGTAGAGCAGCTCGCCGCGGGTTTCGCTGGAGGCGTATGCGAGCTTGTCCGGCAGGTAGACGATGGCGCCTCCGGCCTCCAGCATTCGACTCACGCCATAGGGGTCGAACTCGCCGCCAGGCTGCGGCGTGTCGCCCTGGAAACTGGTGTCGGCGATACGTGACCAGGCATGCGACAGGATGATGGGCCACTGCGTCTGCAGCGACTTGCCTTCGCCGCTGGCCGGCGGGTGGAAATAGCGACCGTCGGGCCCGGCGCCCGGCACCAGTGGCAGGCTGCCGACGTCCGGGCCTTGCAAGGGTGCGTCACTGCCTCCGCAGCCGGCGAGGCTCAGCATCAGCATCAGCATCAGCATCAGCATCAACAGCAGACCTGCCGATGCCGGGCCGGAGCGGCCAGACAGGGGCCGGTCAGAACGTGCCATAGAGCAGCTCGGCCAGCACCTCGCCGACGATGGGGATGCCGATCAGGGCGGAAGGCGTGTCGTCGATCTGCTCGATCAGCTCGGCGAACACGCGGGTGACCGGTACCAGGTCATCGCGGGCCACCTTGTCCAGGGTGTCGGCGGCGTCATAGAGGTAGTTGGGGCCGGCGATGAGGCTGGCGGTCGGCACGCCGGCAGCGCAGACGAAGCTGGCATCGGTCGGCATCGCGCCCAGCGGACACAGCAGGTGCCCCTGCAGCATCACGGTGCGGCGGAGATCGTGCTTGATCAGCTGGTTGATCAGCCCGAGCTTCAGTGTCGGCCCGAGGTTTTCGATGATGCCGCGAATCTCCGGGAGCTCCGACACCACCAGTTGGCCGTCCTCGTCCTCCAGCCCCTGAAGGCCGATGTGCTCAAGCGTGACGTTGGCGACGATGTTGTACGGCGTCTCCTTGGCGTTGATGTACTTGCGAACGAACTCGCGGTGCGCCTGATAGCCGGTGAAGTGGCTGTCGAAGGTGGCGAACATGAGCGTCTTGTTGCGCGACTCGGGGGGCTGCGAGGCGAAGTATTGCGCCTGCGCCAGTACCGCGGCGGTACCACTTCCGTCTTCGACCGCGCCGAAGAACACTGAATCGTGATGCGACTGCACCATGATGGTGTCCTTGCTGGCGCCGTGCAGGAAGCCGATCACGGTTCGCGCTTCGGCCTCCTTGCGGCTGCCGTGCATGTGCAGCGTGGCGGTCGGCGGCGTTGCCGATGCTGTCATCTGCTCACGCATGCGCTGGCCTTCCTTCTTGGTCACCCAGAAGCCGGGGATGGTGACCTGGGTCCGGCGATAGAACTCGTTGTGGTACTGGTTGGAGTCGAAGTAGTCGGCCAGTACGCCGACGAAGCCGACAGCGCCGGCCTCCATCGCCGCCTCGACGGTGGACGCGAAGCTGGTGATGAAGGGGTTGCCCTTGAAGAAGGTGGGCTCGACGATGGTCAGGCCCGGGTCCCAGAGGAATTCCACGAACGGGGCGAAACCGGCCGGCGGCAGGATGAAGCTGAGGTCGAACATCACCACCTTGCCCTCGACATCCTTCGCCGCCATCTCCAGTGCCGAACCGCCGCCGACATCCACGATCTCGGCGGTCAGGCCGTTGGGGCCGGTGGAGAATTCCGATGGCTGGTCCACCGTGACGAAGGTGTGTGCGGTGGGGTAGGCATCGACCGGAGTGCCATTGAGCGCCAGCGCGGCGTCGGTGGTCTGCCAGTTCCAGGAGGTGACGGTTTCGTAGTGCACATCCTCCAGTCCCAGCGCCTCGAACTGGCACTTCACGTAGGCGGCGGCCTGCAGCCCCTCCGGCGTCCCCGTGCGGCGGTAGCCGATGCCGACCAGGTCCTCGATCCAGCTGAAGATGCGGTCGGTGTCGGGCATGCCCGAAGCGGCGGCCGAGGTATCGCGCGCACACTTGGCGTCGCCGCCCAGCGCGCCGTCCGCCAACCCGCTGCTGCCGCATCCTGCAACGCACAACGCCAGCGTTACGCTCAGCCAGGGCCGAAGCCTGAGATTCAACATGCACTCTCCTCCATTGGAATGGCGCGCGATCCGGCGCGTCCGTCATATTTGTGACGCGGAATTGTCACCGTATCGTCGGGCGCTGGCATTCTCGCAATGCGACAAACTCACCCTCATTTTCCGCCAGCAGCAAACCAAGCGGCTGAGGCATCACCCCTGGCTGGGCTACCATTCGGCATGGCTACAAGAGGGGCGAACAAGCCCACCGTGCCCATCAGCTATGTGCTGCTGATGCTGGACCTGGTGGCGGAACACGGCATTTCCAGAGCGCAGTTGCTCTCGGGCCTTGCCGTGTCCGATGCCTTGCTGGAAGACCCCGGCGGTCGCATCTCGCTGCTGGAGGAGTACGCCACGCTCTGCCACCGAGCGCTCGCGCTGACCGGAGAGCCCGCGCTGGCTTACGAGTTCGGGTTGCGCGCGACGCTGACCACGCACGGCATTCTCGGCTACGGCCTGATGAGCCAACGCACCTTTCGCGACGTTTTCGACTTCGCCGATCGCTACGGATCGATTCTGCGCATGCCCGCCTGGAACCTGCGGTTTTTCACTCAGGGTGATCACGCCATCATGGAAGGCCGGGAAGCCGTGTCCCACGGGAGCCTGCGGCGGTTTTCCTGTGAACAGTTGCTGATCAGCGTGTCGTCGATCATCCGCCAACTGCTGCCACCCGACCCCGCGCTGGAACTGTTGTTCGACTACCCCGAGCCGCCCTATCACGCCCGATACAGGCATCGCCTGCCGCCCGTTCACTTCGAGACCGGCCTGACGCAACTGCGGATGCCGGTGTCCTACCTTGACCGCCAGCTGCTGACGGCGGACGTGGTCTCCGCCAAGCTCGCCGAACGCGAATGCGCGCGCGAGCTGGCACTGCTGGGACACACCGAAGATGTGGTGACGCAGGTGCGTGCGGCGCTTCTGCAAGAGGCCACCGGGGGGTATCCCGGCCTCGAAGTCGTCGCAAACCGATTGCACCTGACCTCGCGCACCCTGGTGCGACGCCTGGCCGATCAGGGATATAACTTTCGCCAGCTGCTGGACGCTGCACGGCATCGTGACAGCCTGGAACTCCTGGCAGACCGGCGTATGAGCCTGGCGGACATCGCCGCCCGCCTGGGGTACAGCAGCGCCGCCAACTTCTCGCGGGCTTTCCAGAACTGGACCGGCAGTACGCCCGGGCGCTACCGCGATCAGGAACACCTGCCGGCCGCCGTGGACAGGGTGAAAGCCCGACACGCCGACGGAAACGCGTAACAGAGGCTTCGGCACGCTGCGCGAGCCGACCGCTGCTGATGCTGGCGGTGACGACGGGCTCCGAAAAAAAGCGGTTCGGTGCAGCCTAAGCGGCCGCGACAGGATCGGCTGCAATTCGCGCCTGCAGCGCCGCCTTCACCGCCGGCCATTCCGGCCGGGTCAGGCTGAAGATGACGGAATCACGGACATGACCGTCACGCATCACCATGTGCTGACGGAGGATGCCCTCCTGCGTGGCACCGATACGGGCGATAGCGGTACGCGAGGCCTGGTTGCGCACATCGGTGAGCAGCTCCACCCGGTTCAGCAGCCAGACCTCGAAGGCGTGGGTGAGCATCAACAGCTTCGCCGAGGTGTTGATGTGGGTGCGCTGCCAGCGACGCGCGATAAACGTGAAGCCGATTTCGGCCCGGCGGTGCGTGGGCTCGATGAAGCGGAAGCGGGTGCTGCCCGCCACCTCGCCACTGGCGCGGTCAATGGTGGCAAAGCTGAGGTCGCGGCCGATGGCGTATGCCGCCTCGGCGTCGGCGAGGAACTGTGGCAGGTCATCCGGATGCGGCACGTTGGTCACGGGCAGTTGCCACAGTTCGCCATCATGAATCGCCGATGCTAGGCCGGGGAGGTGATGGGCGGCCAGCGGCTCAAGGCGAACCGTGGCGTTTTCGAGCACACGCTTCTCCACCCGCACGGCATCCAGGGGTGCATTCGGGGCAACAGGCGCGCGCGCCTCGGGGTCGGTCATGACGGGCATCGGAGAGTCCTGCGGGGGCGGCGGTACCGATCATAGCGCCGGCACTGTTCCGACACTGTTCCGGCTGTGGCCGCCGACAACTGTGGCTGTCCGGCCGCCGCAGGCTCCGCCAGACTATCCGCTCTGGCAGCCGAGAACCGCCATGCGCCTGACCCTCATCGATGTTTTTGCAGAGCAACGCTATGCCGGCAATCAGCTCGCGGTGGTGCAGGACGCGGCCGGCCTGGCGGATGACGAGATGCAGGCCATTGCCCGCGAGATGAATTTTTCCGAAACCACCTTCGTGTTGGCGGAATCGCCGGGCGAGGCGACGGTGCGCATCTT
This sequence comes from Flagellatimonas centrodinii, assembly GCF_016918765.2. Lineage (GTDB taxonomy): Bacteria > Pseudomonadota > Gammaproteobacteria > Nevskiales > Nevskiaceae > Polycyclovorans > Polycyclovorans centrodinii. Next base: position 3,384,712 of record NZ_CP092104.1, on the reverse strand, counting down.
CACGCCGACGCAGGAGCTGCCGTTTGCCGGGCACCCGACGCTGGGGACCGCCTGGGTACTGACCGAGGGGCGGGGGACGATCTCGCTGCAGCTGCCGATGGGGCCGGTGCCGGTCCGGTTCGACGCCGCGACCGGCATCGGCTGGTTGCAGCCGCCGGCGCCACAGTTGGGCACGATCTTCGACGTCCACCAGGCTGCGGCACTGCTGGGGCTGTCGACAGGCGACCTGCATCCGCAACTGCCGCCGCAGCTGTTGCAGCTGGGGCCGGCTTTTCTGTTCGTGCCGCTACGAGGGCCGGCGGCACTGCAACAGGCCCGGCTGGATGCAGACCGGCATGACACGCTGCTGGCGGCCGGCGTGCCGGCATTCGGCGTGTTCCTGTTTAGCGAGACCGACGCCGGCGCCGACACCGACTACAGGGCCCGCATGTTCTTCCGCACCCCCGAGGTCCGCGAAGACCCGGCCACCGGCAGCGCCAACGCCGCCCTGGCGGGCTACCTTCGGCACCACCTCGGTCGGCCGATATCCGTCACGGTTGAACAGGGCACCGAGATCCAACGGCCGTCACGCATTTACGTGCGCGCGGATGCCGAGATCGCTGTCGGCGGTCGAGTGCAGTGTGTGATGCGCGGCAAGCTGACGCGGTAGCCGGCGCATTCAAGGGCATTGCGAGCCCGCAACGCGGGCGCGGCAATCTCACCCGGCCGGCACTGCCCCCGCCAACGAGATCGCCGCGGGGCTGCGCCCCTCGCGATGACAGAGGAGCTGCGACACTCGCGATGACAACCATTTCATGTCATTGCGAGCCCGCACGCCCATTTCTGTCATTGCGAGCCCGCAGCGCGGGCGCGGCAATCTCCCCCGGCCGGCACTGCCCCCGCCGATGAGATCGCCACGGGGCTGCGCCCCTCGCGATGACAGAGAAGCTGCGACACTCGCGATGACAACCATCTCATGTCATTGCGAGCCCGCAAGCCCATTTCTGTCATTGCGAGCCCGCAACGCGGGCGCGGCAATCTCCCCCGGCCGGCACTGCCCTCACCAATGAGATCGCCACGGGGCTACGCCCCTCGCGATGACAGAGGAGCTGTGACACTCGCGATGACAACCATTTCATGTCATTGCGAGTCCGCACACCCATTTCTGTCATTGCGAGCCCGCAAAGCGGGCGCGGCAATCTCACCCGGTCGGCACTGCCCTCGCCAACGAGATCGCCACGGGGCTGCGCCCCTCGCGATGACAGAGGGGCTGCGACACTCGCGATGACAGACATGGTGCTGGTCACTGCGAGCCCTCACACCCATTTCTGTCATTGCGAGCCCGCAACGCGGGCGCGGCAATCTCACCCGGCCGGCACTGCCCTCACCAATGAGATCGCCACGGGGCTGCGCCCCTCGCGATGACAGAGGGGCTGTGACACTCGCGATGACAATTCGTTGCTGTTGCCGCTGCGGCTACTCAGCACTCATCACTCACCACTCAGCACTGTCTTGTCCCAGGCACTGTGTGGCCCGACCTGTTTCATCCGCATAAGCAGATACACCGCAAAACCGGTGGCCACACCGGGTACCACACCCAGCAGCAAGGCCACCCAACCGTGGCGAATGCCTAGGGTGCGGGCCTCGTAGATGACCCACACTGCCAGCACCGCCCAACAGAACAACACGTCGGTGGCGTAACCGCTGGCGAACGGATTGACGAAGCCGGCGAGCGCGGCGCCGACGATGTCGGGGTTTTCGATCAGCGGCGGCACGCAGATCATCACGAATGCGGCCGCGAAGCCGGCGGCGAGGGCGATCAACAAGGCTTTGTAGAGGGAGATCGGCATCAAGTACTCCAGGGGTGCAAGGTTCAGGTGGAAGCAGGGCGATGTTCAGTCCCTTCGCCCGGCGTGATGAACAGCATCATGGCAGGCCCGGCCGCCACCCGAGCGGTATGCCAGACCCCGCGCGGTACCACTACGAAGTCGCCGGGCGCCGACAGCCGGGTGGGTGCCTCACCGTGGTCGGTTTCACAGACCAGGGTCACGTCGCCGGACAGCAGCACCACCATCTCATCACCCGCCGGGTGGCGCTCCCAACTGTTCCAGTCGCGGTCGAAGGTGTAGACCGACGTCAGCACATGGCCCTTGAACTGCGCATACCGGGTATCAAGCTCGGCATAAATCTCGGGTGTTACCGGCAGGGTGTCGACCCCAAGGTCGGGCTTGAGAACGGCGAAGGTTTCGGTGAGGTTCATCGGCGGGCATCCTGCTGGCGAGCGCATGCCCAACCCTAGCGGGACCGGGTGTGATCTGTCGATCCGGGCCGAGGGTTACTCATAGGTTTGGCCGCGGTGCCGTAGCCACCCGCCCACATGCCGACCCCCGGGGTCGTGGTGGGTCCAGTGGATGACACCGCCCTGCGGGTTCCATTCGTACTCGCCGAAAAAGGTGACGGTGTCACCCTCGGCGAGGCCAGGCACCCGCGGCGCGAGGTCGATGTTGTGGGCCACCAATACCGTCTGCCCGCTGCCCAGCCGCAGGATGAAACGCTGATGGCGCGAGCCCTTGTTGTCGTCGGGCAGCACCTTGATCACCGTGCCCTGACCTTCGATCTGCAGATCACCACGCTGTGCCTCGAAGGCGGCCTGCAATGCAGCGTCGCTGCGCTGCAGCCGGGGTGCGGCGGCGGCATCATCCCGGGCGAAATCCGCAAGGCTGCTGCCGTCATCGTTACCGCCGGGCCGGGCCAGGCCGTCCAGGCCCTGGAACCACTGGTAGCCCATGATGGCAGCCGCCACCAGCCCGGCCACCGCCAGCTTGCGCAGCGTCCGTAGGCCCCGTGCCGGTGGCCGCGAACGGGCACGCGTACGGCTGCGGCGGGGCGATGTGGCGCGGGTGCGAAAGGGTGCGGTCGTCTGTCCCTGTTGTGAAGCTGGTATGCCCAGTTTTACCGCCCGGAATCGACCCTGCGTGTCCTTTTCGACCGCATGGGTCACGATCAGCCCTTCTGCCGGGGTGCATGCCAGCCCCTTGAATGCGCTCACATGCACGAACACCCGGTCGGTACTGCCATTCCACTGGATGAAGCCGAAGCCGCGAGCCGGGTTCCACGAGATGATCTTGCCTTGGTAGCGCATGGCGGTTCCTGTCAATCAGTCCGGTATCAGGCCGAGCGAAACACGAAATACACCGCGCCCACCAGACACAAGCCGGCCCAAAGATAGTCCAGCTTCAGCGGCTCTTTCAGGTAGAAGAACGCGAACGGTATGAACACCGACAACGTGATCACCTCCTGCAGGATCTTCAGTTGCCCCACGTTCAACACCGTGTAGCCGATGCGGTTGGCCGGCACGTGCAACAGGTATTCGAACAGGGCGATGCCCCAGCTCACCAACGCCGCCACGATCCATGGCTTGTGGTTGAGTGCCTTCAGGTGTGCGTACCAGGCGAAGGTCATGAACACATTGCTGCAGATCAGCAGCAGCACCGAAATGAGCACCGGGGCGCTCGAAAGGGGGTTCATGGTGCACTGGACTCCGAAAGTGGCGCCGGCTTGCGCAGCGCGGGCGGTAGCCACGCCGGCCAGTCGGCCTCACCGAGCAGCACGCCGCGTTCGTAGCGGGCCACCAGGCGGTAGGCCTCATTGGCGCGGGTGTTGTCGTAAATGTAGCTCTCGTCGGCCGTGTGAATGGCCTGTGCCAACAGGCCCCACAGCCGCAGGTAGCGCTCGCGCTGTTTGGTTTCCGGCACCGCATGGCCGCCCTGCTGAACGCGCAGGCGCACCCGCACCAGGGCCAGCTTCAGTGGGATGGTCACCACATGCAGCGTGGTCAAATAACCCGCTGCCCGCGCGGCGACCAGCAGGTCCAGCTTGCTGGGGTGCGAGAACACGGTTTCGGTGACGAACGAACGCCCCGTCTGCATCGCCACGGCGCGCGCTTCGGCCGCTGCCCGAGAGGCCTCGTAGGCGCGCTGCGCCTCTTCGCCCGGCCAGCGGTCCCGTGCGATGACATCGGCATTGATGAACGGCAGGTGCAGCACCGGCCCCAGCACCCGCTGGTAGAAGGTGGTCTTGCCAGCGCCATTGGGGCCCGCCAGTAGGTGCAGCACCGGCACCGGCAGTCAGCCCTGCGCCTTGCGCCGCCGTGCGCGCTGCGTCGCCGGCTTTTCCACGACCCGGCCGCGTGCATCCAGTTCCGCATAGCGGTGGCCTTCTTGTGCAAAGGCCTCGTCGAGCTGCAGCGCTGCACGTCGCTCGCTGATCTGCGACTTCCAGTCGACCCGCACCATCGCCTGTTCTCGAATGTTCAACGCGTCATAGTCGCCCCCGCCCCCCAGCACCGCCTGGATCGCTTCCAGGCTGATGCCCGGCGTACGCTCCAGCTCCCGCCCAATACGCGCCCAATGCGACAACTGCTGCGCCACACTGCGGCTCATGGTGGGCGCCACCGCACGGGCGGCGTCGGACAGGTCGGCATCAAGACGAACAGGCGAGGGCGTCGGCATGGCAGGGGCTCCGGAACGGCGGGAAACCTATGCTACGCCGGGTTGTAGCAAAGTGCTACATAAGACAGTGCTGACAACCGAGTGATGAGCGCTGAGTGAAAGCGTTAAGGCCCGACGTGTCTCGCAGAATGCAGGTAAACGTCATTGCGAGCCCGCAACGCGCTTCTTTTGTCATTGCGAGCCCGCGCAGCGGGCGCGGCAATCTCACCCGGCCGGCACTGCCCTCACCAACGAGATCGCCACACGGCTACGCCGCTCGCGATGACAGACATGTTGCTTGTCATTGTGAGTTCGCACGCCCTTTTTTTGTCATTGCGAGCCCGCAACGCGGGCGCAGCAATCTCACCCGGCCGGCACTGCCCTAACCAACGAGATCGCCACACGGCTACGCCGCTCGCGATGACAGACATGTTGCTTGTCATTGCGAGCCCGCACGCCCTTCTTTTGTCATTGCGAGCCCGCCAGGCGGGCGCGGCAATCTCCCCCGGCCGGCACCGCACCACCAACGAGATCGCCACGAGACTTCGTCGCTCGCGATGACAGGCGTTTGTCAGCGTGTCGCGCATCCCAGCGAAACGCAGATCGCTGCCTGTACACGTTTGAACGTCGCTGGCGTGAGCCGGCCAGCCCTGAGCACAATCAGAGATACATTAAGCGTGAAGACCTTCTCGGGCCGCAGCCAAGTGGTCTAACGATGTCAGACGGCAGAAACATCGTTCCAAGCTTCGTCGTCGGCGTTATCCCATGAATGAGCGAGGCTGGCCGCCTGGGCTGCGATGAGGTCGTCGATGTCTGCCCCGAGGCGTCGCGTTTTCAGAAACGTCACAAAGTCGAGCACCTCCTGCGCCAGTGGCTCAGGCAAAGGTTTCACCGACTCGTAGATGCGATCTGCAGTGGTCATACGGTAAGGCTACTCCGGAACATCCACCAGCGTCACCCCAAGACCCTTCTGAGCCATCGCTGTTGCTGTTAGCGCTACCACCACTCGCCACTCAGCACTCTGCTTCTGTCATTGCGAGCCCGCACGTCCTTTTTTGTCATTGCGAGCCCGCACGCCACTTTTGTCATTGCGAGCCCGCAAAGCGGGCGCGGCAATCTCCCCCGGCCGGCGCTGCCCCCACCAACGAGATCGCCGCGAGCCTTCATCTCTCGCGATGACACAGGGCTGCGCTGTTGCCCTTACTCAGCACTCAGCACTGTCCTCTACTCTGGTTCCACTGCCCGATACCGAAACCCCCGCAGCTCCGCCACCCAGCACGACAGCAGCCAGGTCTCGGTCGGGTCGCGGCGGGCGAAGACAGCGCGTTGGCGGGTCAGCAGGGCCGTGAGCTGGTCGCAGGCGTCCTCCGTCTGCGCGTGGTAAACCATCAGCTTGAACCGGGCCCGCGCCTGGCAGAGCTTCTGAAAGGCCCCCAGCACCTCATCGGTCTGGCCCCAGGCCGCCTGCATCGCCAGCTCCATGTCCACCAGCAGCCGGCCGTCACTGAGGCTGAGCCAACAGAGGTCATAGAGCCAGTCGTCGCCATCTGCAGGCTGGGCGAGGGCGCCCGCATCAAACGGCAGCGTGGCGTACACCCAATAGCGCTTCTCCCGCCCCAGGTGGGCCAGTGCCTTCTTGATCACCACCGTCCACGCCGCCGAGGGTGCGGGCGACACCACCAGGGTGCCGCTAACGCCATCCAGACAGTCCTGCAGTTCATCGATCTGTTTCACGCCCGATTCCTCCTGGTGGGCAGGGCATATCCTAGCCGCAGCGCTAGGCGAAAACACCTTGGCCCCATGCTATCTTTCATCCTATGAAGCCTTCTCATGCATTGGCACTGCATCGCGACGAGCTACGCCAGTTGGCGGTTCGTCATGGCTTTCTGCGTCCGCGCATTTTCGGTTCTGTGCTTCATGGCGACGATACGGACGACAGCGATCTCGATCTGCTGGTAGACCCGACCCCGACCACAACGTTTCTGAACCTGGCCGGCTTGCAGCTAGAGGCCCAGGCACTGCTGGGAGTTCGGGTTGACGTGCTGACCCCCAAAGCGCTCCCCCGGCGAACGCGTGCGCAGATCATGTCGGAAGCGGCGGCTGTGTAATGAAGGGGAAGACGCTTCGAATTCCCGACTACCTCGACCATATTCTGCAAGCGATTGACCGCGCGTCCACATTCCTCTCCGACGTTGAAGATGTTGCAGTCTTCGAGGAATTGTTCAAAGAACAGGATGCAGTCGTGAGATGTCTGATCGTGATCGGTGAGGCATCCACGAAGATACTGAAGTCCGATTCGAGCTTTCCTGAACAGCATTCAGACATCCCCTGGGCCAGAATGAGCGCAATGCGAAACCGGATCGTTCATGACTACTTCGAAGTAGACCTCGATATCGTGTGGACCACAGTTAAGCAGGACCTGCCGGCGCTTCGCAGCAAGATTCAAGCGCTACTCGTCGAGTTGCGCTGAGGCCTCTCAATCTTCATCACCACCGCCGGGAGCCCGGATTGATCAGCATCATCATGCCCGCCAAGAACGAGGCTGAAGGCCTGCGCGGCCTGCTGCCCAAGCTGCGGGCCCGGTTCCCGGACGCGGAAGTCATCGTCGTTGATGACGGCTCCACCGATGACACCGCCAGCGTCTGTGCCGAGGCCGGCGTGGTCTGCCTGTCGTCCCCATATTCCATGGGTAATGGTGCCGCCATCAAGCGCGGCACCCGGGCCGCAACGGGCGACATTCTCGTGTTCATGGATGCCGACGGCCAGCACGACCCCGCGCTCATCCCACAACTGTTGGCACGGCTGGACCAGGGCTACGACATGGTGGTGGGCGCACGCGGCAGCGATGGCCAGGCCAGCCTGCACCGCGGCCTCGCCAATGGCCTCTACAACCGCCTGGCGAGCTGGATGACCGGGCACAAGGTGGCCGACCTCACCTCCGGCTTCCGCGCCGTGCGCGCCGACAAGTTTCGCGAGTTCCTTCACCTGCTACCCAATGGCTTTTCCTACCCCACCACCAGCACCATGGCCTTCTTCCGAAGCGCCTACCCGGTGGCCTACGAGCCCATCCCGGTTTACCAACGAGTGGGCACCACCAGCCATATCCGCCCCTTCCGTGACGGCATCCGCTTTCTGCTGATCATCTTCAAGATTGCGACCTTGTATTCGCCGCTGAAGTTGTTCGTGCCCGCAAGCTTCGGATTTTTTGGATTGGGGCTTGGATACTACCTTTGGACGTTCTCAACGGTTGGGCGGTTCACCAATATGAGTGCGTTGTTGTTCAGCGCGGCCGTGATTATCTTTCTGATCGGGCTGGTGTCTGAGCAGATTACGAATCTGACATATCGGCGAGACGGTTAGCGGCTCGCTCCTTGAGGCTATTCACTTGAAAGTTCTCGTCGACATAGCGCACCCGGCGCATGTCCATGTGTTCAAGGGGCCGATCAGGAAGCTCCGAGGGCAGGGCGTTGACGTTCTCGTAACTAGTAGAGTCAAGGAATGCGCTGTTGACTTGTTGGATGCGCTTGGTGTCGAGCACGTTTGCTTGTCCTCACAGCACCATGGTGGCCTATCAAGCATGGCGAGCGAGCTTTTGGTGCGCAATAGAGCCTTGGTTGGCATAGTTCGGAGCTTTCGACCGAGCGTGCTGACGGGAGTTGGCGGAATCTTTGCAGCGCAAACCGGAGCCTTGACCCGAACGCCCTCTGTTATCTTCTACGACACCGAGAGTGCGCGCCTCCAGAATGCACTGACATACCCTTTTGCTACCCGCGTAGTAGTTCCAGACTGCTATCAGGGCTGGACACCTCGCAATCGAACGGTGCGCTACGCGGGATGCCATGAACTTTCTTATCTTCACCCGGATGAGTTCAGCCCCGACCGTGAGGTCGCGGTACGCAACGGACTATCTGAGCAAGGCGATACGTTCTTGTTGCGCTTGGTGTCCTGGAAGGCGAATCACGATCTAGGCGAACAGGGCTGGGGAGAAGGTGACTTGAGCCGGGTCATTGAGCACCTGAAGACCAAGGGCAAGGTCCTGATCTCATCAGAGGTAGTGCCAAGTGAAAGGTATCGTCCATACCTGTTCAAAGGGCGACCGAATGAACTTCATCACCTGATGGCCCACTGTCGGGCAGTCATTGGAGAAAGCGCGACGATGGCATCCGAGTCAGCGATATTGGGTGTGCCGAGCCTGTATGTCGCCGCGCGTTCGCAGGGGCGGAGTTACATCGATTGGCTCGAATCAAGATCAGGACTGTCGAGGCACATAACAGATCGAAGCGCGGACGCCGTGATATCGCAGGTCGATGAAGTCACTGCCAGAACACCAGAAGCCTGGAGGGCTCAGCGTGACGAATTAGTGGGCAACTGCGTATCGGTGTCTGATCTGATCGTGCATCAGGTTCTCGACATGGCAGTGAGTCGGCGCGCCAACGGCAGCTAGGTGGCTCTCGGCGCGTCTTCGCCAGTAGCGTTGTAGATGACGACGTCGCGAACGGCAGTTTTCTCCGAGTATGCGACGTGGCGTTCGGGGTCTGGATAGCCTGTCAACAGCAGCATGACAACGCGTTCATAGGGCTTGAGACCTAGGAACCGTTCAATCCTTCTTTCTCGCCGTTCGACGTCGGGCCAGTTGATCGTGCATGAGCCAAGCCCGAGCGTCTGCAGTGCAGTGAGGAAACTCATGATAGAAAGGCTGGCATCGATGTAGATGCCATGCCTATCTCTCTCATCGAAATATGCGGAAAGGTCGCCGGTAACAGCAATGACGACTGGCGCACATTTCCCGAAGCCTCGCGTGCCAAGGGGTAGGGTGAATAGCGTCTCAGCGAGATCGGGGTCGTCGAAGACCCTATAGAGAAATGGTTGCCTGTTGCATGAACTTGGCGCCTGAACCGCAATTGCGAGTGCCGCTTCGATTTTCTCTCTTTCCACCGGACGGTCGAGGAACCATCTAACTGATCGGCGGGATCGCGTCAGTTGTTCCAACTGGTCGTAGGAAACGGATTGCGCCAGGGGGCCGAGCGCCCCCTGAAGGTAGGGCTTTTTTTCGCCTTGAGGATCAACCCATCCGGTCTCCTCGAGCCTGCGTCGCAACGACTCAAGATAGTCGTTCGTTTGCACGGACGCAAAGAACTCGCAAAGAACGTCGTGGGCCCATGTAGATAGCCGATCGCCTTTTCCCTCGTTCGTCTGCGACCTCAGCGCCAGGTAAGCGTCGACGGTCTCAGCGATATAGTCCAGAGCGAAAACCGGCTTCCGGGGTCGCATGAGGAGACCCTTCTCAAGGCGGTGGATATTACGTCGAAGCTTGTAACGAATGGCATCTCGGTCGGTCTGCCGGTGATACCGGACCAGCCCCTTGACCACCGCGTACTGCTCGCGGCGGAATGAAGCGTTCATCAGCAGGTAGTAAAGCGCGCAGCCTATGCGCGTAGCCGATATCAGGCGCCAGATTATCAAGCGTAGCTGCGCATGAAGGGTCCTCAAGCTCGCGTAGAGGCGGGGAGCGCGCTGCTTGAGAAGAGACAGTCTTGGAATCATGATCCTGTGCTACCCAGTTGGTACGTCAATGGTGGCCCCCGTACACGCTTTGCCTTACATTGCCCCACATCGTTCAAAATCTTCAGTCATTGCATCTGAAATGAAATTTCTTGTGGTGGGCGCGAACCTGCAAAACCGTGGTGCCGAGGCCATGCTGTTGACGACAGTTCGTGAGCTTCAGACGCGCTGGCCATCTGCTCGCATTCTGGCTGCGACCTATTCCAGGGGAGACCGAGACCTGCTCGGTAATATCAAGCGTGCGGGCCCGGATGGAAGATATCAGGAATTCGAGTTGATTCCTGCCATGCGCGGCCTCCGGGACGTCGCCTTTCGTTTGCTGGCGCTTATGGGGAGGCGTGGTCAGAAATATGCTGCGGACAGGTGCCCGCACGTCGCCGCGATGTGCGACGCGGATGCGGTCCTCGATATCAGTGGATTCGCCCTCAGTGACCGGCGGCCCCTCTGGCGGAGTGTGGTCTACGCGCTGGAGGCAGCTTGCTGCAGTCGTGCAAAAGTTCCCCTGGTGCTGCTTACCCAGGCGTTTGGCCCGTTTAAGCGATTCCCGGTGCGAGTCTGCGCCAGGTTTGCGTTGCGCCGGGCTGCGCTGATCAATGCGCGTGGAGAGCTATCGGCTGGCTACCTCACTCAATTGGGCCTTCGACGTGAGGTGGACTTCCATGTTGCCGATGACATGGCGTGGCTGTTCCCTGCCCAGGGCGGTTCGCTGCAGGTGTCGCTGCCCGAGCGCCCGAGATTGGGGGTTGTGCCCAACACCAACCTCGAAAGGGCATTTCAGATAGAGAATGGACGCAATCAGTACGTGGATGCAATGGCGTCGTTGTGCACATTTGCGATTGCAGTCTTGGGCGCAAACGTTGTACTGATCGGACACGAAGTTCTGCAGAACGGCAACGACGACGACACGCTGTGCGAGGCCATTCGCAGCGCCATGTCGGGCGTGGGAAATCCGGCTGTCGTCAGCGGACGGCACCCGGCATCCGAGCTTAAGGCGGCTATCGGCAGCTGCGATTTTTTGGTGACGTCAAGATTTCATGCGCTTATCGCGGCGCTGTCGCAGGGCATACCGACGCTCGCCATCGGGTGGGCGCACAAGTACCAGGAAAGTTCTCTGGCGGGTGGTGCTGCGCCCGCATCAGTCGATTTTCACGAGGGGGTGCGAGTGGAGACGTTGACGGAGATTCTGGCGCTAGCCTGGTCGGAGCGGGAAAATGTCCGAGACGCACTCGTGGCACAGCGGGAGCGGCGTACAGCGTCAGCGTCCGCGCCCTTTGACCGGCTCCAGGGCCTGATCGGTGGCAAGGCTGCTCACGCATGAGTGGCGTCAAAAGGGCCATCCAGTTCTTCCGCAGCGGGCCGATTCGGTGGGGCATCTTGCTTACCGCCGTCGCCCTGCTGCTTTTGCGGCTCCGCGTTGAAGGTCTGGACGCTTTGGATGCCATCAACCTCAGCGGGTGGATGGCGGCATGCGCGGCGCTGTTGCTCGGGGGATATTTTCTGGTGTTCAACGAGCGCGCCCGTGTACTTTCGGCGCAGTATCTCGGACGCGTTCCGCCATTACTCGATTTCGCGCGGACCCTGCTCGTTGCGCGTGTCTACAACGGATTGATTCCTCAGACCGGGAATATCTACCGGGCCGTTTCGATGCGTGTGGAGCTGCGTCTTCCGTATCGAGGATATGTAGTCATAAGCGTAGCGACGATTGCGTTCGAGCTGATCGTGATGGGCCTGGCGATGATCGGCTTGTTCTCGTGTCTGGAGTCGTCCGCATTGTGGTGGCGAGAGCGCATCGGGGAAGGTGACGTGCCATCGATGTTGATCGTCCTGACTGTCCTTCTTGTCCTGTGTGGACTCGCAGAGTGTGGAAGACAACTCCGATTGGTTTCGGGGGCGCGAGAAGGGAGCGAGCGTTCCGTCCGCAGCGACGTCGGGGACTTCGTGAGACGAGTGCTGTCCCCGTCAATCCTGCTTTCGGGGTTGTTTCAATCTCTTGTGCTACTCACGGCCATGGTCTGTGTTCAGTGGTTTGTCTTTGCCGCTCTTGGCACCAGGCTGGATATCGCGCAGGCACTGGTATTTCTCGTGGTGAACCGACTCACCCAGTACGTGACAGTGACGCCGGGAAACCTTGGCGTGAGAGAGCTGATGTATGGCGCAATTGGTGCGACCACCGCAGTTGGCGAGTTGCTTGCGGTGGCGGCATCAGTCCTTCTTCGACTGTTAACCTGGGTGGTCCTGGGTGGACTGTTGGCAACCGTTGTCGCCGCAAGTTGGCGCAAGACGCATCAACAGCGGTGATGCGCCAGCCGGATTCTGGTCGTGGGGGTAGATAGGAAGCGCGCTTCGCGGGCACCGATCAGGAAACGCGCGACAACCGGAGCGCAAAGCCCTTGAGGTGGGCTATTCGACTTTGTTGCTGTTATTGATCTGTGTCGCAATGGTAGCGATCTGATCACGGTAGATGCTGGCAATATCCAAGCGTCTCGCTCGTTCGAGATGTTGGGTAGCGATACTTGGCTGCTCAAGAGCCAGCGCCAGCTTCGCGAGGTTGATCTGATAAATGGGGTTCCTAGGATCAGTTTCTGCGGCTGCCAATGTGAGGCTGATCGCTTCTTGTGGCGCATTGAGACGCACATAGTGGTAGCGGCCATAGTTGTTTAACAACTGGGCCCTGACACCGAAACGCACGCTAGGGTTGTCCATCGCTGCAACGAAGAGCGCTCTGACCTGCGCAGGGCTCATCTCGATCCTTGCATCGGTAGCGGCGTTCTGGATCAGAAATACTGCATTGGGCTTTAGCGCCTTGTTGCGCCCAATGCGGTTGATCAGTTCTATGAAGATGTCGTCCGGGATTGGCTTTCCCTTGTATTGAGTGAGTATCAGGCTTACCACAGGATTTACATAGTTGGGCGACAGAGCCATGGCCCGTTCCAAGTAGGGCTTTGCGCGCTGCACTCCCAAGGGTTCTGATCCCTCGGCCATGGCCTCGATATAAACCAAGCGACCGGCGTCGTATTGGCTTCGCGCCGAGTCGGGGTGTTGTTCTGCCGCCACCAGCGCCATGCGCACGGGGTCGCCCCACAGCGTGGCTCGGTAGAAAGTGGTTGCGGCCAGCAACGCGATGACGGCAGTTGCAACGCCAATCTTGGTCTTGCCGCTACGGTTGGCCAACATCTTGCTGGTGATCACTACGGTGCCGATGATCAATCCGATCATCGGTGCGTAGTTTCTATGTTCGAACACGTTCTCGAGTGCGATGAACGTCGATTCCATGCTGTGACCCACCGCAAACCACAGTACCCCGAGCGCGAACGCCGGGCTGCGTTGTCGCAGCAGGATCGCCGTGATCAGTGCGCCCCCTAGCAGCAGGATGGCTGGCAGGGTGGTCCAGGGGGACAGCAGGGCGGTGGACCCTGGGATGTCGTCATGGTAGATGCCCATCCACTGGGGCAGCGGGGCGAAGATCCACAGTAAATAGTGGGAAAGGATGCGGGGCTGGGTGAGCAGCCGTTCGATCAGGGTGAAGTCGCGGCGCTCGTAGCGGGCGGTGATCCAGTCCGGATTTTGAAACAGATAGATTGCGACCAGGGTCACTGGTAGCAGCAGAAAAACTCCGAGGTACAGCATCAGCAGATTCTTATCGGTACGGCCCAGGCCGGAAAAGCGGAAGCAGACCCATTCCAGCACGAACAAGTAGGGAAAGATCAGCAGGCCGTTTTCCTTGCTGAAGACGGCCAGCACCGCACACAAGGTGGTCAGCGTCAGTGCCAGCAATAGACCCGATTGACCGTTCAAGGCGCGTATCCGGCCTGTTGTGTAACAGAGCAGGCCCAGAAGGATGAACAGCGTGGAGAGCAGGTTCATCCGCTGCACCACATACAGCACGCTGCTCACGCTGAGGGGGTGCAGCAGCCAGATCGCGGTGATTAGCAGGCTGATGCCACGCGGGTCGATACTCGCCCGCTGCGGCTTGATGCCGCCGCCCAGCAGCCGGGGCACTAGGTGACAACTTAACCGGTAGATCAGCAGCCCGCAGAGCAGGTGCAGCACCAGGTTGACCACCTTGAACGGGAACGGATGCATGCCGAACAACAGATGGTTGGCGGCAAACGAAGCCATGCTGACAGGTCGGCGCAGCTTGCCGGCGGTCGACGACAGGCTGGCCGCCAGCCAACTGTCGACGGAGCCGTCAATCGTCTGTATTGCGGGGTTTTCGACGATGTTGTGGAAATCATCAAACAGAAACTCGCCGAATAGCCCCCGGAAATAGGCTGCCACCACGCAGGCACCGATGATCAGGGCCATCAGGCGCCATGACCGGGGGGCTCGGTCTTGCGATGTTTGTGTCGGGGGCTGCTGCGGATTGGGCACGATAATGGGCTTCGGTTCGTGTGAGTGACAGTCCGTTAAGGGGCGCAGCCGCCAGTATCAGTGGGGGTGCGAATGACTTGGTCGAGGGCATCAAGATACGACTCCGGTGGATCGTCCGTATACAAGCTGCCCGTCGCCAGATGACGGGCAGCCGTTAGGTAACTGCGTGCCGCATCGCAGTGTCCGGCTTCCAGCGACCACAGTGCCTGCCAGTACGGGGCATTGACCTGCCGATTGATGCGCCCGGCTCGCTCTGCGACCTTGATCGCGGACCGCAAGTCGCCCTTCTGGGCAAAGGTGTTCCCCTGGGTGATGAGCAACTGCCCCGCGGCTTTCGGCAGGTAGGCGAGCTGAGGATTACTCAGCACCGCATCCAGCATCTGGTGGAGGTGCGCGGTACGGAGATCGATGCATCGGCCCGTGATGGTGAGGGTCAGGAGTTTGCTGAAGGTTTTCGGCATCGCGTGGCTGAACGGCTCGTGCGCCAACAGCGTCGTTGCCTTACCGGCAGCGACCGCTACCGGTGCGCCGGCAAGGCAGTCAAGTTCGATGCTCTGCAGGAGGGCCATCGGGTTTTCGGGATATCGCTTTACGTAGCGGTGAATCAAGTTGCGGGCGGCTTCGAACGAGCCGTTTGACTGCAGTACACCGGCTGCAAATTGCGTGGCGCGCAGCGACTCCGGCTTCTCCTTCAGCCACACCTGGGCTGCGACCTGCTCATTGCCCCAGACACTGGTCTGCAAGTGGGTCATGGTGCCCCACAGCAGCAGCAACGGGCCGGCAACCACTGCGATGAGCCGAAGGGGTAATGCCGAGAGCGCCGCTACCAATGCCCAGACCAGCCCGATATAAGGCAGGTAGTTGCGATGTTCGAAATAGAGTTCCAGCGGCACAAAAGTGGATTCCATGGCATGGCCAGCAAAGAACCACAGTAGGCCAGCGGCCACCATCGGCGCCCGCGACCGCAGCCGCCAGGCGACGGCGATGAGCAGCGCAATGGCCGCCCACGCCGTCCCCCGAATCAGCACCGGGAAGTCGGCAACGCTGACATCGTGGAACAGGCCGCCGCCAGACAATCGCGGCAACGCGAACAGGCGGAGGTAGTCCAACAGGATCGGGCCTTCGACACCCAGCCGCTGCAGGGGCGAAAAATCGCGGTATGAGTAGCGGTTGAGCAAAGCCGGCGTGCTAAAGACGAGATAGCCAATAAGGACCAGCAGGGGCAGGCGCAACATGAGCGCCTGGCCGTAGCGCCACCCGACGATGGGCTGGCGGACGCCAGCGAATCGGACGACGGTTGCTTCCAGTACCAGCGCATACAGCGGCAGCAAGGCACCGTTTTCCTTGCTCAGCGTGGCTAGCAGGGTGCCGCCGCCGATGCCGCCCAGCATCAGCAGGTAGCCGGCGCGGGGGCGGGTAACGGCCAGCAGGCGACCCTGTAGGTACATGGTCAGACCGATCAACGTGAACAGCAACGACAGCTGTGCCATGCGCTGCACCACATAGAGCACGGTGGAGACATGCAGCGGGTGCAGAGCCCACAACAGAGCGGCTAGAGCCGCCAAGGTGGCGGCATGGGGCAGGCGGCCGAGCTGAAACAGCCGGCGGCTCAGCGCGTAGAGCAGCAAAGCGTTGCCGAGGTGGATCAGCAGATTTGTGAGCTTGAATGGCCAGGGGTCGGCCGGCCAGGTCTGTGCATTTAGGGTGAAACTGGCAAGGCTGACCGGGCGCCCCAGTGGGCCCGACTCGCCCCCGAGCACGAAGCGCAGCCAGTGGCCGAGCGTCTGGAGGCCACCTTCGGCTCCTAGCGGGCTGAGGTTCCAATGATCATCGAAAAGAAAGGGCCCGCTGAGGCCAGTCCAATAGATCAGGCAGACAGGCAGTGACAACAGTCCTAGGGTCACCGTGGTGTGTATGAGCTTTCGCGGTATCACGTGATGAGCCTGGCAGCACAACAGAGAGGACGGTTAGTGAATCGGCGCGCAGCACTGGCGGCCGAAAAAAAACCGCCCCGCGATGCGGGGCGGCTTTGTGCGAACCAAACGCCGGTAATTAGCGGCAGTTTGCGGGCAGGTACTTGGACGGGATCGTTGAATCATCGCAGGCCCATGCGACTGTACCGCTTGAAGCATCGAAGGTCGGGGTCAGAACGTAATCTTGGCCAATTGCTGAGCCGCCGACAGCGTCGCTCGCCGTGACCGTGATCGCGCCACTGGCATTCATTGCAAACGTCTCGACGTACTGGCTCGTATTGTCATTGCAGCCAGCTTCCGTCAGGGTCCCCGGGAGTGTGCCCAAGGTTTGTGCGTACTCGGAAACGGACGACTTACATGCCGAAGCTGCGGTCACCAGTTCCGTCACCTTGGAGCGGGTGATGTAGTCCTGATAGGCCGGGATGGCGATGGCGGCGAGGATGCCGATGATGGCCACGACGATCATCAGTTCGATGAGCGTGAAGCCTTTCTGGGTGTTCTTGATCATTGGGTGCATCTCCATGGGTGATGTTTGAGATGAGCGAAATTAAGCTCGCAGCTAAAGCAGCAGGAGGCGTGCCAACTTGGTCGTTCGACCCCTAAAACAATGATCTTATGTGGCCTAGAAGGGATTCTGACTGATGAGTCAGACGTCGTCCTTCGCATTGAGGGGCATGTCAGAAAGTGACAAAAAACGTCACTTCCAGCCGCATCCACTGGATTCACAGGCGATGCCGTTGCCGGACTCGTCCATGCTGGGCGCGGCACAGTTCCGGAGGAAGAAGGCAGCCTCTTCGCAGGAATTCATCTGGTCGCAGCGCCGTCGGCCATCACAGTTGTACGGGGCGGCCTCGCCGAATACGGTGTCCGGCTCTACCGCGATGCTCGAGTCGGTCGTTGCGGTGTGATCGTGTGAGGGGGGCTCTGGTGCTGCGTGATGTTGCTGCCACCAGATCACGCCGGCGATGACGGCGAGGCCGACGGCGACGGTGCCGAGCCCGCGGGTGCGGCGGCGGGGTGGCTTAGGTTTGGCGGTTTTGGAGGATTTACTCTGCGCAGCGGGGTTTCCTGTGACCGGGAAGCCGACGCGGGTGGCGATGGTCCGGCCCTGGGAGTCTTTACCGTGCTCGTAGATCACCACTTCGCCGACGGCCGGCAAACGGCTGCGGTCGATGAAGTCTTCGTAGCGGAGGGGGATCTGCTGGTCGCTGCCGTTCTGGGTGACGAAACCGATGCCCAGGTGGTCATTCCAGGATGTGATTTTGCCTTGTAGTCGCATGCGGGCGGCCTTGTCCTTGTCCTCCGATGGAGGTGGGCAGTATCTGGCCCGTCAGGCAGGGCGGCAATGGGGGAATTCTTACAAGGACAGCAGAGTGCTGAGTGGCGAGTGGCGAGTGGCGAGTGGCGAGTGCTGAGGAGGGCAACAGCGCGAGCGAGGGGGTGTCATCGCGAGGGATGCACTCCCCAACTGTCATCGCGAGGGTGAACCCCACCGTTGTTGCGAGCACTGCTCGCGGGTGGGGTGAACGCACCGGCATGGAAGCCGGGGCTGGAGTGAATTCGCGAAGTGACGGTTCGCCAGGATGGCCAGCGCTGACGTGCACTAGCGGCACGACCCGAGGTGTATTAGCGGCACAACCCAACACCGATTCGGGGCAGTGCCGGCCGGGTGAGATTGCCGCGCCCGCTTTGCGGGCTCGCAATGACAAGAAGGGCGCGCGGGCTCGCAGTGACAAGAAGGGTGTGCGGGCTGGCAATGACAAAGAAGGGCGTGCGGGCCGCAATGACAAGGGATCGATTGTCATCGCGAGGGGCGTAGCCCCGCGGCGATCTCGTTGGTGAGGGCAGTGCCAGGCGGGTGAGGTTGCCACGCCCTGCGGGCTCGCAATGACAAAGAAGGGCGTGGCGAGTGGGGCCATTGCTCAGCACTCGGAACGTATCACTCGCGACTACGCTTTTCTTCAGCAGAACTGGGGTTTTCGATATTCATGCATAATTTGACTTGAATTTGTTTCAAAGAGCTCAATTCGTGTCTGATATTGCATCGATGTTCAAAAGCGAAATCGCCCGCCTGTCGAAAAAGACGGTGCGTCAACATACCGAAGCATTGCGTTCGGCAACCACTGCGCATCGCCATCAGCTCGCTGCCTTGAAGAAGCAAGTGGCGGGATTGGAACGTGAACTCTCCAAGCTGCGCCGTGTTGCGGTGCCGAAGGCGGTGGAAAAGCCAGCAGAAGACGTCGATACCGGCAAGGTGCGGTTTGTGGCGAAGGGCCTGAAATCGTTGCGCACGCGGCTGGGTTTGAGCGCGGAGGATTTTGCCCGGCTGATCGATGTCAGCACGCAGTCAATCTATAACTGGGAAGCGCGTAAAACCACCCCGCGGCCTGCTCAGGTTGCGGCCATTGCAGCACTGCGCGGGCTGGGCAAGAAGGATGCGTCGGCGCGGCTTGAGCTGATCGCTAAAGAAGCGCCGAAGGCGAAGGGCAAGGCCAAGGCCAAGGCCCAAAAGACCAAGGTGAATACCAAGGCCAAACCCAAAGCGGCGGCCAAGGCCACCCCGACAAGCCGAAAGGCCAAAGTGTCGCGGAAGGCCAAGTCTGCCGCCACGCCGGCAGCCCCCAAGGTGCGCAAGCCGCGTAAGGCGCGAGTGTCGGCGGCCTCCTAGTCTCAACTTTGTCATCGTGAGAGACGACGTCTCGTGGCGATTTCGTTGGTGAGGGCAGTGCCGTCCAGATGAGATTGCCGCGCCCGCTGTGCGGGCTCGCAATGACAGGGCGGCTGCATGGGCTCGCAATGACCGGAAATGGGTGTCATCGCGAGAGACGACGTCTCGTGGCGATCTCGTTTGGGAGGGCAGTGCCGGTCGGACGAGATTGCCGCACCCGCTGCGCGGGCTCGCAATGACAAGGGGCTGCGCGAGCTCGCAATGACAAGAAGGGTGCGCGGGCTGGCAATGGCGAGGGGCCAGGAGATGCGGGAATCGCGTCGCCAAACGTCTTACTAGGGAGGAGACCGAACCAGGAGGTGCATCATGCCCCGATCGCGTATTCGGTTCGTCGGCGCCCTGTGTCTGGGGCTGCTGCCCCTTGGGGTGCTGGCGAACGACGATTGTTACTGGCTCACCGACGGCGGCGCCAAGATGGTCGCCATCGAGGGGTGGGACTTCACTGCCGAGGCGGCCAAGCCCGGCTTGGTAACCTTGCCGGAAGCGCCGGAGACGGCCCAGGCCATTCTCTGCGAGCGTGACGACCCGGTACCGCAGCCCCATGACTTCGAGGCCCTGATTCAGGGCAAGCCGTTGTTTGTGCGGGCGGGGGTGGGGCGCGCGGCAGTCGTGACGGCGCTGGGCTCTGAAGACGGGGCCTTCAAGCTGAGCGTGCAGCAGGGCAGTGTTACCGATGCCCAGCGTGCGCTGATCACCGAGCGTCTTGAAGGCTTCTACGCGGCCTACGACGCGCTGCGCGCTGACGAGTAAACCAGGGCCGCCGGGCGGCGGGGCGCGCCAGGCTTTACGCTTGGCACATGAGCCCGCCGCGCAAGATCATTCACGTCGACATGGATGCGTTCTACGCATCGGTGGAGCAGCGCGACGACCCCAGCCTGCGCGGGCGCCCGGTGGTGGTGGCATGGCGCGGCATGCGCTCGGTGGTGTGTGCCGCTTCGTATGAGGCGCGTCGGTTCGGGGTGCGCTCGGCAATGCCGGCGGTCCGCGCCGAGCGCTTGTGTCCCGAGGCAGTCTTCGTCCCGCCGGAC
Organism: Flagellatimonas centrodinii; assembly: GCF_016918765.2. Taxonomy (GTDB): domain Bacteria; phylum Pseudomonadota; class Gammaproteobacteria; order Nevskiales; family Nevskiaceae; genus Polycyclovorans; species Polycyclovorans centrodinii. The sequence continues at coordinate 3,364,581 of NZ_CP092104.1, read as the reverse complement.
TTCACCCGTTACCGGGCGGTTTCGCGGCAGGTGCGGGAGATCTTCGCCCGCCATACCGCGTTGATCGAGCCGCTGTCGCTGGATGAGGCCTACCTGGATGTGACCGCCGATACCTCGGGCCTGGGCAGCGCCACGGCGACCGCCGAAGCAATTCGTGCAGCGATTCGTGCCGAGCTGCAATTGACGGCTTCAGCCGGTGTGGCGCCCAACAAGTTTCTCGCCAAGCTGGCGTCGGACTGGCGCAAGCCCGACGGCCTGTTCGTGATTCGTCCGGACAGCGCGGCGGCAGTGATTGCTTCACAGCCCGTGGGGCGCATCCCCGGCGTCGGTCAAGTCATGCAACGCAGGCTGGAAACCCGCGGATATCACCGTATCGGCGATCTCGCGGCGGCCGATGTGACCGAGTTGGTGCAGCACTTCGGCCGCTACGGCCGCCGTCTGCATGAGTTGGCGCTGGGGATCGACGACCACCCGGTGAAGCCGGATCGCCCGGTGCAGTCGGTGTCCAGTGAAGACACCTTTGCTGAAGACCTGCCGCTGGAGGCGCTGGAGCCGGCCATCCGGGCACTGGCGGCGAAGACCTGGCGGGGGCGGGGCAAGACCGCACGGGTGCCGCGGACCGTGGTGTTGAAGCTGAAGACGGCGGACTTCCGCATCATCAGCCGCCACCTGACCCCGGAGCGCCCACCGGATTCCGCCGATGCCTTGGCGGCCTATGCCCTGTCGTTACGTTTGCGGGTCGGTCTGCCATCGGAAACCCGCTACCGACTGGTGGGCGTGGGCTTGACCCAGTTCACCGACGCCGATGATGCGCGGGTGCAGGCGGACCTTTTTCTGGCGTAGTCCCGTTGTCGGCGCGAGTGTGTAGCCTTCTCCCGTCATCGCGAGCGGCGTAGCCGCGCGGCGATCTCGTCATCGAGGGCACCGCCGTACGGATGAGGTTGCCACGCCCGCTGCGCGGGCTCGCAATGACATGAAATGGTTGTCATCGCGAGCGGCGCAGCCGCGCGGCGATCTCGTCATCGAGGGCACTGCCGTCCGGGTGAGGTTGCCACGCCCGCTGCGCGGGCTCGCAATGAAATGAAATGGTTGTCATCGCGAGTGTGTAGCCTTCTCCTGTCATCGCAAGCGGCGTAGCCGCGCGGCGATCTCGTCATCGAGGGCACTGCCGTCCGGGTGAGGTTGCCACGCCCGCTGCGCGGGCTCGCAATGACAATGAGGGTGTACGCGCTCGCAATGACAGGAAATGGACGCGGGCGCGCAATGCCATCAGACCTTGTTGGCGGGCTCCTCGGGCAGGGGGTCGGGGGTGACCAGCAGCAATGCAGCGGCGAGGCCGACGACCAGCCCGATCCAGGGTTCGAGAAAGGCGATGGCGGCGGCGGTGAGCAGCACCGCGCCCCGCTGTGCCGGACGCTGGGGGATGGCCAGCGCGACATAGGCACAGGCGAAGCCGGTCACCACCAGGGTGAGGGACAGCGCAATGCCCAGCAGCGGCTTGAGGCCCGTCAGCAACGGCAGCAGGAAGTACACCAGCGGAATGCCCATCAGGTAGTAGGAATGCAGGCCGTCGTGCAGGGACCGCATCTGCTGTACGCCTTGCCGCCAGCGTTGCACGATGACCACATGCACACCGGTCCACAGGGCGCCCTGGGTGGGGAAGAAGGGGGTGCTGATCCCCAGCAGGGCATTGCGCACGGCCAGGCTCAGGTGGGTGCGACGGGCATCCTGGTGGATCGGTTCGTCGGGGCGTTCCGGCTGTGCGTCGGCCAGCACCGCCTGGCCGGTGACGATGTCGCCGAACAGGATGATGTAGGTGATGAAGGCCAGCGGTGCCGCCGTGAGGAAGACGACGGGCGACGGCCAGCCGACACCCCAGGGGGAGGCCACCGCCCAGGTCTCGGCGAGTGGCGGGACGAACAGACCCCACTGGATGTCGTACTGCACTTCGCCGACCAACGGCCCGACGATGGCGGCGGCGATGAAGCCGGGCAGCAGGCCCAGCGCGGCAAGACGGGCCAGCCCCACATGGCGCTTCATCAGGCCCTGCAGCGGTTCCGAGAAGATCAGCAGCAGTGCCACGCCACAGGCCACGGTGGTGGCGATTGGCTGGGTCAGCAGAAAGCGGTCGGCATCGTCGATCAGCACCCGCTTGAACGCGGCCAGTGCGGCGCCGAGGATGATGCCGGCCTTGAGCGTCTGCGGGATCCATCGCAACAGCCGGCTACCGAGGCCGGTCACGCCGAGCACGAATACCAGCAGCGCAAAGTTGATCGACAACGCGGTCATCGCCTGCACCCGCTCCGCCGGCGTCTCGAAGCCGGTGGCGATGAAGGCCAGCACCAGCGGTAGCGCCGGTGTCACCCAGCCGGGGGCATAGGGCTCCCCGAACACGATGACCGCCGAGGTGATGAGGATGTTGTGAATGATCGCGCAGGTCAGCGCCTGCTCGAAGGTGAAGCCGAAAAAATGCGTCATCACCGGCACCAGTGCCAGACCGGTGGCGGCCGAGACCAGCAAGCCCTGCAGAAACTCCGGCCACAGCAGGCGGGTGTGCAGAAATGGCAGGCGAAAGGTGAACGGGCCCCAGCGCCAGCCGGGCGTCGGGTCAGGGTGCGGGGTCATCTGAACACTCCTCGTGGTGATCTCAATGCCCCTCTGTCGGGGGTCTCATGGCACAGTAGCATCCCCGTACAGGGGCCTCCAGTATCGCGATGTGACCGTTGGGCCCCTGCCTGAAGCCGTCGGTCCCCTCCAGCGCGGTGTGGCGTGGCGACCTGTCGTAGGTTCAATGACTTAAGCCGGAGAACGTACCCGCCATGGAGTGGTTGACTGCCCTGTTCGAAAGCCGGGGGCTTCCCCACGGCTATTGCATCGCCTGGGACCCGCGGTTGCTGTGGGCCATGGTGATCGGGAATGGGCTGGTGGCCCTGGCCTATTTTTCGATTCCATTTGCGTTGGGGCACTTTCTGCGGCGGCAGCCCAATCTGCCGTTCGGCTGGATGTTCACGCTGTTCGGCGCGTTCATTTTCTTTTGTGGGCTCACCCACGTCATCGACATCATCAACCTGTGGCGGCCGTTGTATCGGCTTGATGCGGTGGTCATGACGCTGACCGCGGGGGTTTCGGTGGCAACCGCGATCTGCCTGTTGCCCTTGATTCCGCGGGCCTCGAATTATCTGGATGAGGTGCGAGAACAGGGGCAGCGCCTGAATGAGGTCAACCGGCAGCTACAGGAGGCGACCGCCACCCTGGAGCAACGCAATCAGGCGCTGGCGATCAGCGAGCGACGCTTCCGTCTGACGGTGGAGGGCGCGCCGATCGGTCTTGCCATTGTCAGCCTTGAAGGTCGCTGGATCGAGGTGAATCACGCGCTTTGCGAAATGCTCGGCTACAGCCGGGACGAGTTGATGGCCAGTTCCTTTCAGGACATCACCCATCCCGAGGATCTCGCACGCGACCTGGCCGAAGTGAACAACCTGATCCATGGCCGCAAGTCGAAATACCGGATGAACAAACGCTACATCCGGCACGACGGCAGTGTTATCTCGGTACAGCTGGATGTCGCCCTGCAGCGGGATGCGGAGGGGCAGCCGCTGCACTTCATCTCGCAGATTCAGGACATCACCGAGCGCCAGAAGATGCTCGCGGACCTGCGGGTCAGTGAAGCCGAGGCGCGGCTGATGGGCGTGCTCGACAATGGCCTGCAGACCTGTCTGAAGATGGAGGAAATCGGGCCGTTCGTCTCCCGGGCTTGCCTCCAGTTGTTTGCGGGCTGTTCAGGCGTGGTGTACCTGATCAACGCCTCCGAGACCCATCTGGAATCGCTGTATGGCTGGGGTGATGACACCGCCAGTGAGCCGGTCTTCAGTCCCGAGGACTGCTGGGGGCTACGGCGCGGCGAGACCTGGTTGAGCGATGCCGGCGATGCGCAGCGGGTGCGCTGCGGGCATCGGGGCAAGGTGCAGCGTGAGGCGCATGCGGGGCAGTCCAGCCTGTGCCTGCCGCTAACCGGCCAAGGCGAGTTGATCGGCATGCTGTTCGTGCAGTGGACGGGCGATGCCGCCAGCCACGGGCGGGCGGTAGAGGTCGCGGAGCTGGTGTCGGCGCGGGTTGGCTTGGCGCTGGCGAACCTGCGGCTGCGCGAGACGCTGCGCAACCAGTCGATCCGCGATCCGCTCACCGGGCTCTACAACCGGCGGCATCTGGAAGAATCACTGTCGCGCGATTTTGCACGCGCCGAGCGCGATGCGGCGCCGATCGCCGTGCTGATGATCGATATCGATCATTTCAAGCGTTTCAATGATGAGCATGGTCATACCGTTGGCGACATTGCACTTCGCCGTGTGGCCGACGAGATCAATGCATTCTGTCGCCGTGGTGATCTTGCCAGCCGCTACGGCGGCGAAGAGTTCACCGTGGTGATGACGCAGATCACCCTGGCCGAAGCCACCGCCCGGGCCGAGGCACTGTGTGCGCAGATCCGGCGGGTGCGGGTGGAGACGCGGGCGCACAGCCTGCTGTCGGTGACCATTTCCATCGGTGTGGCGCATTACCCCACGCATGGCGAAACGCCTGCCCAGATCGTTGACGCTGCCGATCGTGCGCTCTACCGAGCGAAGCGGGCAGGGCGCAACTGCGTCATCACCGCGGGCGCGCCCGGGACGGGTGGCGTGACGGGGCCGGTGCCCGACGAGAGTGCCGTCTGAGGCCGGTGTCGGGCGTGAAGGGGCGGCCTCAGGTGCGTGGGCTGGGCATCAGGGCGTAGGGCTGCACCGGTTCGGCATACCCTTTCAGCATCAGTGGGGTGCGCGCCTCTACGGCGGCTTCGCGGGCGGCCTCGATGGTCGTCGCATCGACCCAAGCCTCACCTCCCGGCGCCGCAGCACACAGGCGAGCGGCAAGATTGACGGCGCTGCCGACCGCTGCGTACTCCAGCCGACCGGCGCCTCGCACGGCACCGACACTTACTTCGCCGGTGGCAACGCCGACGCCCAGGCCGAGGCCGCCAGCGTCGGCCTGCATCTGCGGGTGCAGTTCGTCGATCAGCGCGCGGGCCAGCCGCAGGGCGCGGGCCGCACCGTCCGGGACCGGGACCGGTGCACCGACCAGCATCAGTATGCCGTCGCCCGCATGGTCCTTGACGGCGGCACCGTGTCGCGCGGCAATGTGTCCTGCCTGGGCGTAATAGCGCTCCAGCAGCGCCATCACCTGGTCGGAAGATCGCTGCTGCGCCAGTGCAGTGAAGCCCCGTAGATCGCAGGCGACGATACTGATCTGTCGGCGGTCCCGATGCTCCAGCAGGGCTGTGTCGTCCTGGACCAGGCCGGCCACTTCGGCCGCGACGAACTGGCGGAGGCGGGCGCCGCGGGCCACCTGCAGGATCATGAAGCGGACCGAGCCGGCAAAGAACACCAGCAGGCCCAGGCTCATCAGCAGCGGCAGCGCTGGCCCCTGCAGAAACAGGCCCGACAGCAGCAAGGGCGCGGCGATCATGAAGGCGCGCAACCGGACCCGCTCGATACGGTCGATCCCGACAGACAACAGAATCACGAGGGCTATGGCGCCGAGCACCATGACGCTGCCGATAAGGGGGGCGAGAACGGCGAATTCGACACCGCTGACCGGGACCATGCCCGGGCGGGCGGAAACCGCAAGGTCGGGGAACAGCAGGGCGTAGCCGAGCCGCAGCCCCCAGAACACCAGCACCAGAATCTGTGCAGCCAGAAACAGGGCACGGGTGACCTTGCGCCAGCGACCGGGCGCTGACAGGGCCACCCGGCGGCCCCACTCGATGCCGGCGAGAATCGCGCTGCTCTCCAGGGTGGCGCTGAGCATGAGCGAGCCCTGGCTGGCGCCGATGGCGGTGGTGACGCCACCCCAGGCCGCCGACAGTCCCATCAGCGCCAACCAGGCGGAGAGTGCACCGCTGGCGCGATTGTGGCGGTCGGCCCAGAAGGTCACCACGCCTGCGCCGGCCGACATCAGCGCGAACACCCAGATCCCGCTGTCGGCGTCCCCCATGGCGGGCTCAGCCGATCAGCGCTTTGGCGTGGTGCTGCAGGTGATCGGCGATGAAGCTCTGCACGAAGAAGTAGCTGTGGTCATAGCCGGGCTGCATCCGCAGTTCCAGCGCCACGCCGGCCTGGTCGGCCGCCTCCCGAAGCAGTTGCGGCTGCAGCTGGGGCAGGAAGACGTCCTGATCGCCCTGGTCGACCAGGATCTGCGGGCCTTTCCAGCCGTGTTGCAACAGCAACAGGGTGCTGTCGTAGTCGGCCCAGCGATTCTCGTCGTCGCCGAGGTAGCCCTTCAGTGCACCGCGCCCCCAGTCGCAGCGGGTGGGTGAAGTGATGGGGGCGAAGGCGCTGACGCTGCGGTACACGGTCGGGTTGCGCAGCGCGCACAGCAGCGCGCCGTGTCCGCCCATGCTGTGGCCGAAGATGCCGGTACGTGCGGCATCGACGGGAAATTCCGCATTGACGAGTTGGCGCAGTTCGTCGGTCACGTAGCTGTACATGCGATAGCCCTGCGACCACGGGGCCTCGGTGGCATCGACGTAGAAACCGGCGCCGAGACCGAAGTCGTAGCGATCGCCTTCGCCGGGGAGGTTCAGGCCACGCGGGCTGGTATCCGGCGCGACGATGGCCAGCCCCAGTTCGGCGGCCATGCGCTGGGCACCGGCCTTCACCGTGAAGTTCTCCTCGGTGCAGGTGAGGCCCGACAGCCAGTACAGCACCGGCACTTTGCGTTCTGCCGCTTGTGGCGGCAGGAACAGCGAGAAGCGCATGGTGCAGGCGGTCTCTTTGGCGTCGTGGCTGTAGACGAACTGCGTGCCGCCCCAGCAGCGATTGGCGGACAGTTTCTTGAGCGACATCAGAACATCACCACGCTGCGGATCGACTCGCCACGTTCCATCAGCTCGAAGCCGTGGTTGATCTGCTCCAGCGGCATCGTGTGCGTGATCAGCGCATCAATGTTGATCTTGCCGTCCATGTACCAGTCGACGATCTTCGGCACGTCGGTACGGCCGCGCGCGCCGCCGAAGGCGCTGCCGATCCAGCGACGGCCGGTGACCAGCTGGAAGGGGCGGGTACTGATCTCGGCACCCGCCGGCGCCACGCCGATGATGGTGGAGACACCCCAGCCCTTGTGGCAGGCCTCCAGGGCCTGGCGCATCACCTGCACGTTGCCGATGCATTCAAAGGTGTAGTCGGCGCCGCCACCCGTCAGTTCCACCAGGTGAGCGACCAGATCGCCCTCGACATCCTTGGGGTTGACGAAATCGGTCATGCCGAATTGCCGCGCCATGGTCTCGCGGGCCGGATTCATGTCGACGCCGATGATCTGGTTGGCGCCCACCATCTTCAGGCCCTGGATGACGTTGAGGCCGATGCCACCCAGCCCGAACACCACACAGTTGGCCCCGGCTTCCACCTTGGCGGTGAACAGCACCGCGCCGATGCCGGTGGTGACACCACAGCCGATGTAGCAGACCTTGTCGAACGGAGCGTCGTCGCGGATCTTCGCCAGCGCGATTTCCGGCAGTACCGTGTAGTTGGCAAAGGTGCTGCAGCCCATGTAGTGCAACACCGGCTTGCCCTGGTAGGAGAAGCGGCTGCTGCCGTCCGGCATCAGTCCCTGGCCCTGGGTGCTGCGGATGGCCTGACAGAGGTTGGTCTTGGGGTTGAGGCAGTACTCGCACTCGCGGCATTCCGGGGTGTAGAGCGGAATGACGTGGTCGCCCTTTTTCAGGTGCTTCACGCCGGGGCCGACATCGACCACCACGGCGGCACCTTCGTGGCCGAGGATGGCCGGGAACAGACCCTCCGGATCGGCGCCCGAGAGCGTGTACTTGTCGGTATGACACAGGCCGGTGGCCTTGATCTCGACCAGCACTTCGCCGGCACGCGGGCCGTCGAGCTGGACGGTTTCGATCGACAGCGGTTTGCCGGCCTCGAAGGCGACGGCGGCACGGACATCCATGGGGGCTCCGGAAGGGTCGGGGATGGGGCGACACCCTAGCCCACAGCGAGCCCAATATTCCACTCCGGCCGGCACCCGCCGCACGGGGGGGCGATTTTGGCGTGGCCGGCGCCCGCCGCGGCCGCTCGCGGCGGCAGCCCGAGAATGAACGGCCGCTGAACAAATCAAGTAAAAACAGAAACTTGCGAATTCTGTAACATACGTCGGGCCGTGTCCGGGCGGTTTTGCCGGGGCACGTCCATCCAATCAGGAGCTTTCAGAAATGAATACCAACGTCATGAAACCGATGCTGCTCGCGGCACTGCTGGGCATGGGGCTGTCGCTTGCCGCCTGCGGAAAGAAAGATGAGCCGACGCCGCTGCAGAAGGCAGAGGAAGGCGTTAAGGACGCACTGGATCTCCGTGAGAACGAGCCGCTGAAGGACGCCGCGGAAGACGCCGAAGACGCCATGGAAGACATGGGCGAAGCGACCAAGGACGCTGCCGAGGATGCCGGCGAGGCGATGGAAGATGCCGCCGACGACGCCAAGGACGCCATGTCCAACTGATCGCGTCTGTAAACGCAAAAGGGCCGCTCGATCGAGCGGCCCTTTTGCGTTGTGTGTTGGCGATACATCGCAGATTGTTGGCGGACGATGCATCCGGACGAGATTGCCGCGCCGCCTGCGGCAGCTCGCAATGACACAGAACTATCCTGTCATCGCGAGGGGCGGAGCCCCGTGGCGATCTCGTCCGGCCGGCACGCCCGTGGCCACGAGATTGCCGCGCCGCCTGCGGCGGCTCGCAATGACATTGACTGTGAAGGCTGAGTCAGTTGGGGCAAAGGATTCCCAGCAGCGGGATATTGGCCAGCGCGCAGTCGCCGCCGCCGCCACCACCCCCGCCGCCGAGTCCGCCGAGCAGGCCACCCAGCACGCCCTGCACCAGGTCGACCACCGGGGTCAGCGGCGTGTTGGGCAGACCGCCGCTACCGGTGCCGGTGGGCAGGCCGCCGCTGATGGCATCGATGATCGGCCCGAGCAGGGTCGGCAGCACGGTGTTCTCGATCGGATCAAGGATGGGGGACAGCAGGCCGTTGAGCACGGTGGTGTTCAGTGGGTCCAGGGCCTGTGCGACCACTGCGCTGAGGCGGGTCGCAAGCTGATCGGTGGCGGCAATGATCGGCGCCGAGATCACACCGGACTGGCCCGCCTGGTCTTCGATCAGTCGCAGCGGGATGACCCGGGTCAGCAGGTTATCGACGGTGTTGCCGATCAACGATTCCAGTGCCACTTCGGTGGCGCCGGTCTGGTAGCGGGTGACCGCAAACAGTAGCGAGTCCAGATCCTGGAGTGCGCCTGCAACGGTAAGCAGGGCGCCGCCGGCAACCGGAGCCTCCAGTGCGGCATCGGGGATCTGGGCGAGGGCGGTCTGCAGTGCGGTATTGAGCTGGCTGTAGAGGTCGGAGACTGTGCTCAGCTGCAGGTCGGTGGCCGGAGTGGCGCCACCGGTGGCGATCAGGAAGTTGCCCAGCGCCGGTGCCAGAATGCTGCCGAGGGGCGACAGTGGCGTGCCGGCCAGCGGATTGCCACCGCCGGTGAGCATGCCCAGGGCCTGGCTGTTGCCGGTGACACTATTGCCGGCGGTGAGGCAGCCGCTGCCCTGATTGGCAAGCCCCAACAGCAGTTGGGTCAGGTCGAAGGCAACCGCGCGGACGCGCGCCACCAGGGCTTCGGAGGCCAGTGGCAAACGGCTGAGGTCCTGCGGGTTCGCAGCGCGCTGCAGCGAACCGGCCAGCAGGTCGACGACATCCAGAACTTCATAGGTGACCAGTTCGTTGGCGCAGGTCACGACGCCTTCAAGTGGGGTGCCGGCCACTGCGCCGGAGAGCGGGCCAAAGACGCCGGTGCTGATCTGGTCCTGCACCGAGTCCAGGGGACCGGTGGCGCGCGCGGTGACGTCGGCACCGCTGCCGCCGCCGGGGGGTAGCGCGCTGCTTCCGCTGCTGCCGCCGCCGCCACAGGCGGCGAGGAATACGGTGCTGGCGGTTGCCGCGCCGACAAGTAGGTGTTTGAACATGGGGGCACTCCTTCCATCGTGGGGTCGAATCGGAGGTCGGTGCCCGGTGCCGGTGGCGCGGGCCGCGACGTCCTCGGAGTGCACCCTATGCGGATCGCCTGTAAGCCAAATCTGACGCCGCGCCAGCGGTCATGTTCAGGCGGATCAGCGGTCGCGACGCCACCCTTGTCACGGTCAGTTGTGACGCGCGGACCGGCGTCGTGGCGCGCTGCAGTGCATCAACCGTACTTGGCGAGCAGCTTGACCATCTCGCTGCCGGTGCCTCGGGCTGCGGTTAGCGTGCGGGCTTCGCCCAAGCGGATATCCAGGGCGCAGGCGAGCATGTCGTAGAAGCTGCGGTCCAGCGCCTTGCGGGCGGCGGCCAGTTGCTGGGCGACCGCTTCGCAGGGCTCATCCCGTTCGATCATGCCCTGGATGCCGCGGACCTGCCCCTCGACCCGGCGTAGGCGGGCGATCAGCTTGTGCTGGTGCGTTTCCTTGATCGACATCATCCATCTCCTGATTGGTACAACACTATACCCCGTGTAGTATATTGAACCTGAAATCATAAGCGGCAGAGGTGGAGAATGGACGTGATGGTGGATACCGCGGCGTGGATGCGTGGTTTGGCTGGCGGCCTGATGATTGGGCTGGCGGCACTGAGCCTGCTGCTGTTCAACGGCCGCATTGCCGGGGTCAGCGGCGTCCTCGGCGGCGCGCTGACCGGCAGCATGGCCGGTGACCGGGCCTGGCGCTGGTTGTTTCTCGTCGGACTGGTAGTGGGGGCACTGGTCTACACCCTGGTGGCCGGACGGCCGGTGATCACCGCGGTCCCGACATCGCTCGGCTGGACCCTCATCGCCGGGCTGCTGGTCGGTGTCGGCACCCGGATGGGTAATGGCTGTACGTCGGGGCACGGGGTCTGTGGTTTGGCCCGATTCTCCGGTCGGTCGCTGGTCGGGACCGCCACGTTCATGCTGTTCGGGTTCGTGACGGTATTCGTAACCCGTCACCTGCTGGGAGGTCTGTGATGAGAGCGCTGATCGCGGTGCTGGTGGGCATGCTTTTCGGTTTCGGCCTGTCGTTGTCGGGCATGACCGAGCCGCTGCGGGTGTTGGGATTTCTCGATCTCGCCGGGCAGTGGGACCCCACCCTCGGGTTCGTCATGGGCGGCGCACTGATGGTGACGTTGCCGGGCTTCTGGCTGGCGCGCCGACGGGGTCGGCCGATACTCGATTCGGGGTTTCAGCTGCCGACGCGGCGCGACCTCGACCGCCGCTTGATCATCGGCACCGGACTGTTCGGTATCGGGTGGGGGATTGCCGGCTTCTGCCCGGGGCCGGCCATCGCCTCGCTTTCGAGCGGGCTGCCGATGGTGCTGGCCTTTGCCGCCGCCATGGCGGTTGGCATGTTGGTCCATGACCGGCTGCTGAACCGCTAATGGCGCGCGGCGCTCAGTAGTAGATCGTCACCGTCACGGTATCGCTGTAACTGCCGGCGGCCGGCGTGGTCTGTTCGCTGATGCGACCATGAACCGTCAGGTCCTGCGCAGCCCCGGTGCCGGTCCCCGAGACGGTATCGACGTTCTGGGTGTTGCCCCAACGCAGGCTATGGCTGGCATCGCGGTATAGCTCGTAGCTGACATGGTCGCCGGTTGCGCTCTGCATCCGTCGCGTGTTGCCACTGGCATGCTGGCCGTTGTCGAGACCGATCTGGTACGGCGTGGTGTTGGTGCATCGCGGCGACAGGATGGTAGTGGTCGCGACCGGCGTGCGGAGCAGGCCCTGGGTGCCGAAGTCGATACTTGGGGTGGCGAACATCGGCGAACATTGCTTTTGCACCACCGCGCTGGCGACAAAGGGGAAGGTGCTGGCACCGCTGCCGTTGCCCCCGCTGGTGCAACTGGCCGGGAATCCGAGCAAGCCCAATAGGAATTCGTTGTACTGATACACCAGTTCGGTATGGGCGCCGCCGAAGGTGTTGCTGTAGCTGCCCGGCACCAGCGTCGACTGTCCGGTGGGTACCCGGCCGTAGACGGTCAGCGAGCCACTGTTGGTGGCGCTGCCGAGCAGGGCGCCGACTTCCAGGTCGACGCCAACGCTGCCTTCGCTGTTGAAGCGCGTTGCCCAGATCAGGCTGCGTCCGGCGTCCTTGTAGAGCTGGAAGGCCATCGCGTTGGCGCCGTTGATCATCCGCCGGGGTGTCAGGTGGCCGAGGCCACTGGATCCGACACCGATGCTGAAGCACATGCGGACTCGGGAACTCGACAGGATCGAAGTGATCGTGCAGCTGTAGTTGATGGTGGCCTGGACATCAACGTTGCCGCCATGGGGGTCGACGGTGCCGAAGGCGACATCGGTCATGGTGGCGCTACAGGACGTCGATGCGGTCGCCGGACCGTGGCATCCAAGCAGGCCCAGCAGGATCAGCCAGGGTGCCCACCCTGATCTTGAGCGCCGTCGTCCTCGTAGTGAAGGGCGCTTCGTTGCGCGGGTGCGCGCTGGCGCGGACAGGATCATGGGGCAGCCTCGCAACGCAGTGGGCCGATAACCGGCAAGGCCTCGCCAGCGGGCAGGGAGAAACGCAGGTCGCAGTGCCCGCCATCCGGCAGACGGACGTGGATGGCATTGTCGGCCGACAATCCTTGCAGATAGGCCTGGCCGTCGAACCCCACGGGGACGCCGACGGGGTCGCTGTCGCGCAGCACCCGGGTGCCAAGCGGTAGCGGCTGGCCCCCGCCATCCTGCAGAAGCAACAGGGCCGCGCGCACGGGTTCGAGCTGGAAATTGACCAGAACCCCGGCACGCTGCGCTGGCACGACATCCTGATCGACGGCCGCCAGCGCATGATCGACCGGGACATCGAGAGGGTCGATCCCGACCCGGTTGGGCTGATAGGCATTGAGCCCTGTCAGGACATAGTGACCGCGTCCGTTGGTGCGGCCGATCGGACGGTTTTCGGTCAGTACCGTGATGCCCGCAACGCCGCCGGTCGACACCAGTGCGAAGCTGTCGTCGATCCGCCGCGCTGCGAGCAGGTCGCCGCGCATCATCACCAGCGCACCGCTGGCGCTGGCATAGACGCTGCGGCGCGCGTCGAGCGACCACAGGCCTGCCGTGACGTCACCATACGTGCCGAGATAGCGAGCTTCGGCCTGAACAACGTCGGTCGGGTTGCCCCGGTCCGCGCGCAGCCGCCAGCCGACGCCGCCGTCGCTGCCGGGTGAGCGCGCGGCGTAGGCCCCGTATCGCTCGGTATCGCCCGAGCGACGGGTGTCGATGCCGGCTGAGATACGGCGACCCAAGGTCATCGAGAGACCGGCGAAGATGCCGCGGTCGCCGCTATCGTCGAGGTTGAGACTGCCGCTGACGTAAGCGCTGGTGTTGCGAAACAGGGCGATGCTGTACCCGGCGCCGAGCCGTCGGTCGCGGTTGCCATCTTCGGTATCGAGGCGGGTGTATTGCAGTGACGCGCTGCCAGCGGCGCCGAGGCTGAGGCCGAGCAGGGCCCGTTCGGCACGGTTGGGGGGCGGGCGGCCGTCCAGCGCCGCGAGGTCGCGGTAGTCGCCATGGGTGCGGGTCAGGCCGTAGCCGATACTGATGCGATCACGGGTCCAGCTGTAGTCGACGCTTACTTGTCCGCCGTGCGCGCCGGCGCGATCCGGCGCGCCCGCACTGGCAGCGTAGGCCGAGGAGAGGGTGCCGGCGCCGGCCAGGCCCGTTACGAGGCCCGCGCCCAGGAGTGCCACCCCGTTGCCGGCCTCTGCATGCGCCTCAAGGGTGAGCGCATCATTGAATCCGTAGCGGATGCTGCCGCTGGTCGCGATGTCGCCGCGGTAGCGAAAGGAATCTCGTCCGAACTGACGACGGACGGCACCGATTTCCACTGCGTAGTCACTGAGACCGGCGCGCAGCAGTCGGGTGCTGTTGTAAAAATCGAATGCATAGCGACGACTGCGGCCAAGCACGTCGGTGAGCACGACCTCCCCGAGGCCGCTGCCGCTGACGCCCGGCGGCACATCGATCGCGAACGGACCCGGCTGTACCGAGCCCCGGTATTGGCGCAGGCCGTTGACGTAAAGCTCGATGTCCGATGGCAGTGCGGCTTCGCCGAGGAACTGTGGCAGCGGGTATGTCAGCAGCGTTGGCTGCAGGGCGAAGTTGCGGCGAATCTGCACGCCACCGAGCCGGGTCGCACGCGACCAGGGCAGGCTGCCGCTGATGAGATCGCCGGCGGTCAGGGTCCACAACTGATCGGGCGACGACCGTGTCCAGCGGGTATCGAGACGGACGTAGGCCGCGTCTTCACCGCTATTGGACCACCGTGTCAGCCCGGTACTTTCGATGACCTGCTCGCCGCTGAAGGCCCGTAGTCCGGTGGCGGCATTGAAGGTGTTTCGGTGGTCTCCATGCTGGGTGTAGAGATCGTAGTTGAGCACGGCACCGTGCCCCGCCTGGGACGGCCAGCGCCGGTGGTCAGCGGCCTGCAGCTGCTGCCTGCGAAGGTTCAGGCGGTGCACCTCGGCGTCCAGATACAGGCGTTGGTTCGGCTCATCGTAGCGGCTGTGGACTTCGGTAAGCGCATCCAGGGGCAGGTAGACCGACGGCGCGACGCCCGCCAGTGTCAGCCCGATGTCCCGGAGGTTGGCCGGCCATGCCAGGAGCTGGCCACGGTCGGTCTGGACCACGTGGATGACCCGGCGCGTGTGAACGCCGTTGAGAATGACCTCCAGATAGAGATCCCGCGCGGTGTCGGTTACCCCCGGGCCCTCCATCAGAATCAGGTTCACCTGGCCCTGGTCCAAGGCCGGATCGCCCGGGGCCGACACCGCAGCCGGGAACGGGGCCAGGATCAAGGTCAGCGCCAGCAGCGCACGCACGCTACCGCGACGGCGCGGTTGTCGGATCGACGGACAGTGCGTCACGCGCCGGACTTCCATCGATGTGGATGCGGATGTCGCGCACCGTATCGGCCAGCGCGCTGTCGAGCGCAAAGGTCCACCGACGCCCGCTGTGCGCCAGTGCATAACCAAGCAGGCCGGGCTTCTCGAACACCACGCGCCCGTTGACATCGAGCAGTTGCAGTTCGGAGAGCTGGGCCCGCCGCGCCCCGGTATTGCGCACCGACAGGATGAGGGTGTCGCCGGCGGTGTGACGCTGCCACTGAAGCTGTGGGGGGGTGTCCGGTGATTCGATAAAAATCGGGATCGAATAGCGCATGACGAAATTGAGCCCTTGGCGAACCGGCAGCGATGGATCGGGCAGTTCGTCGACGAGGATGCGGTAACTGCGTTCACGCCCACGCGGCTGGCGATCGATCCGCACGATCCGCACGTACTGCCGCTGGCCGGGCGACAGTGTGAACAGCGGCGGACTCGCGGCCAGTGCCCGGGTGGGCTGCAGCTGATCGTCGCCATCGTGCTGGGCCCATTCGAAGTGGCGAAGCTGGGCGGTGATTTCGCGGTTGCCGGTATTGCTGAGCCACAGGCCCTGCATCATCTCGCCTGTGGCAAATTGCAGGCTGACCGGCATCACGCTGAGCCCGGCGGCGAGGGCGCTCGGCGACCGGGCGAGCATCGTCATGCCGACAACCATTGTCATCATCATGCCGAGGGCCCGGACGGCATGCAGGACCCGTCGCCGGCGCTGCGGTGGTGGTGGCAGCGGCACGTTCATCGGCCAGATCCGGGCGGTCAGTAGGTGACGGTGACGGTGACGTTGTCGGTATAGCTGCCCGCCGCGGGGGTGATCTGGGTTGGGACCCGGCCATAGACGGTGAAGCTCTGATCGTCACCGGTGCCGGTGCTGCTCACCGTATTGGTGGAGACCGTGTCACCCCAGGCGACGCTGCGACCCACGTCCTGGTAGAGCTGATAGCCAACATAACTGCTGTCGCCGTCGGTCATGCGGCGGGTGCTGATGTCGTCCACTGAGGATTCGTTGATGCCCGCATCCAGCCCGATATCGAAGGTGGTGCCGGTGGTGCACAGCACCGTCAGCGTCGAGGTCTGGTCAAGGTTGCCGGTCAGCAGCGACGTGGTACCGAAATCAAGGTCGTTGGGTGCCGTGCTGCTGACATCGCAGGCCTCGGTAATCTGCAACAGCACGTCAAAGCTGCTGGTATCCGTCTCCGCGTGCGCGGCGGTCATGGTGCACAGCACCGTCAGTGCGGCGAGGGCTTTCGGGTTCAGTTGAGGGCTCATCGGGGTGTCCTTGCAAGGGGTTGAAAATGCAGATCCGCCATGCGCCGCTGTGGCCTGCATCCTTGCTGAGCCGCGTTCACTCACGCGCCTGGTCGGTCAACTCTAGGAGGTCGCGCTGCATGCGCGACGCCGCGGAGGACGGGCGGAAGGCGATGGATGATCAGCGGTAGGAAAATCTCTGACACCGGACGCCGCAACGGACGGCGTGATCGCCTGCGTGCCGGTGTCGGCGTGTCCGGCATCAAGGCGCCGGGTGCGGGCGCACGTCAGGGCGCGCCCGAACTGGGGTCGCGGGAGGAGTCGGTGGCGTCAGGGGCAGGTCGCGGCGGTGCGCGCCGCGAGCGGCGCCGGGCGACCGCCGTATGGCGGACTCAGTGGCGGAAGTGGCGGACGCCGGTGAATACCATCGCCATGCCGGCCTCGTCGGCGGCGGCGATGACTTCGGCATCGCGCATGGAGCCGCCGGGCTGAATGACGGCGGTGATGCCGGCGGCGGCGGCGGCATCGATGCCGTCGCGGAAGGGAAAGAAGGCGTCGGAGGCCATCACACTGCCGGCCACCTCGAGATGTTCATCGGCGGCCTTGATGCCGGCAATTTTCGCGGAGTAGACACGGCTCATCTGGCCGGCGCCGACGCCGATTGTGCAGCGCGCCTTGGCGTAGACAATGGCATTGGATTTGACGAACTTCGCCACCTGCCAGCAGAACAGCAGATCCTCCAGTTCGGCATCGGTCGGCGCCCGTTGACTGACCACCTTCAGATCGTCGCGGGTGACCACGCGATGGTCGCCGCTCTGGATCAGCAGGCCGCCGCCAATACGCTTGAGATCGTGTGGATTGCGGCCATCGCCCTCGGGGATCACCAGTACCCGCACGTTGCCCTTGGCTGCGGTTGCAGTCAGCGCCGCGTCGTCGACCGCGGGGGCGATGATCACCTCAACGAACTGGCGGCTGATGATGGCTTCGGCCATCGCGGCGGTTAGCGGCCGATTGAAGGCGATGATGCCGCCGAAGGCCGACGTGGGATCCGTGCGATAGGCGCCTTCATAGGCCTGCAGCGCATCGTCGGCCACTGCGACACCGCAGGGGTTGGCATGTTTGACGATGACACAGGCGGGCGTGGCGAACTGGCGCACGCATTCCCAGGCGGTGTCGGCATCCGCCAGGTTGTTGAATGACAGGGCCTTGCCCTGGAGCTGTCGATAGGTCGCCAGGGTGCCGGCGGCCGGCTGCGGCTCCCGATAGAACGCGGCCTGCTGATGTGGATTCTCACCGTAGCGCAGGTCCTGCACTTTCTCGAAGCAGGCAGTGTGTTGGGCGGGAAACTCGGCGAGGCCGGTCACCTGTTCGGCAGCGTCATCCAGCGACAGGGCCGACAGGTAGTTGCTGATGGCGGCATCGTATTGGGCGACCCGGTTGAACGCCGCCACCGACAGCGCGAAGCGCTGGCTGCGGTCAAGGCCGCCAGCGGCTTTCAGCGAATCGATGAGGCTGGCGTACTGGTCCGGCGAGGTCACCACCGCGACATGCGCCCAGTTCTTGGCTGCTGCCCGCAACATGGCCGGGCCGCCGATGTCGATGTTCTCGATGGCATCGTCGAGCGTACAGCCGGGCTTTGCCACGGTCGCCTCGAACGGATACAGGTTGAGCACCAGCAGATCGATCGGGGCGATGCCATGCTCGGCCATCACCGCATCATCCTGCCCGCGCCGGCCGAGCAGGCCGCCGTGGATTTTCGGGTGCAGGGTCTTGACCCGCCCGTCCATTATTTCGGGGAAGCCGGTGTGGCTGGAGACCTCGGTGACCGGCAAGCCGGCGTCTGCCAGCAGCTTGTAGGTGCCGCCGGTCGACAGCAGGGCGATCTCCATGGCCTGCAGGGCGCGGGCAAGATCGAGAATGCCGGTCTTGTCAGAGACCGACAGCAGGGCGCAGCGAACGGGTTGGGACATCAGTGATCAGGCCTGGGGTTCGATCTTGTGCTGCTTGAGCTTCTTGCGCAGGGTGGCGCGATTCAGCCCCAGCCATTCGGCGGCCTTGGACTGGTTGCCGCCGGTGTAGCGCAGGGTGATCTTCAGCAAGGGCGGTTCCACCTGGCTGAGGATGGTGTCATACAGTTCTTTCGGTGCGTGGCCATTGAGCTCACGGAAATAATCTTCGAGTGATTCGGTCAAGGCCTGCGATAGCGGCTTGACGTCATGACCACGAAACGAACGCATGGAAGACATCCTTCAGGGCGGCGACGGCCGCTTGGGAACCGTTGGGGGGCAGCGATGATACCTCCACCGGTGGTCGCTGTGTAACCACCCACCGCGGTCAGCTGTGACGTAGGTTTCTTTTACCGCGTGGCACCGCTTTGCGGCTGTGGGCGATGACGGCCTCGAACAGGCTGAGCGCGCTGCTGAGGACGGCCTCCCGGGGCAGGCGGTAGCCGGACAAAAACCACTGCATGGTGATCTGCACGGTGGCGCCGACCAAGCCAGTGGTGACAAGGGGAATCTGCACCCCGGGCGGTGGCGTCATCGCGGCCGGATGCATGGCCTGTTCGATCAGTCCAGCGAAGCTGTCCATGGCCCGGCGGTAGCGCTGATCGACCTGCTCGCTGACCCCGAGGATCTCGAAGTGGGTGACCCGCGCAATGTGAGGATCCTCGTTGAACGCGTAGTACACCTCCAGCGCGGCGCGAGCCATGGCGACCGGATCGGGAGAGGCATCATTGACGGCGGCGATGGCGCGTTGCAGCAGTCGCTCGATCAGGCTGTCGTAGACCGCGCAGAGCAGCGCCTCGCTGTGCGGGAAGGACTCGTAGAAGTAGCGCTCGGTCAACCCGGCCTCGGCACACACGGCGCGTACTGAACTGCCCTGGTAGCCGACGGAGCCGAAGCAGGCGAGGCCGGCATCAATCAATCGACGGCGCCGTTCTGCCTGACGGTCTTCCAGCCGGGTGCCACGATAGGTGCGGGCTTTTGCGGGGGCGGCGGTGGTTCTGGCGCGAGGCATGGTCAGATGTTGACATGAGGCGTTGTCAGATACAAACTGACAACATCAATTGTCAACAAGTAGATCAGGAGCGGGCACATGGCAGACGGTGGCGCGGGGGGCATCCCCCATCACGATGTCGCGATCATCGGGTCCGGCTTTGGCGGGCTGTGCATGGCGATTCAGCTGCAGCGCGACGGGCGCGATGATTTCGTGCTGTTGGAGCGCGGCGCCGATGTCGGCGGTACCTGGCGTGACAACCACTATCCGGGCGCTGCCTGCGATGTGCCGTCGCACCTGTACTCGCTGTCGTTCGAAGCCAATGCCGACTGGTCGCGCAAGTTCCCCACACAGCCCGAGTTGTATGCCTACCTGCGGGACGTGACGGACAAGCACGGGCTGCGACCGCACATCCGGTTCAACGCGCGGGTCGACAGCGCACGGTTCGATGCCACGCGCGGGGTGTGGCAGGTCCAGACGACCCAGGGTGCCCTGACCGCACGCGTGCTGGTGGCAGCCAACGGAGGCCTCGCCGAGCCCAAGCTGCCGGACATCCCCGGTGTCGAACGCTTCGCTGGCAAGACCTTTCACTCATCGCAGTGGGACCACGACTACGACCTCAAGGGGAAGCGGGTGGCGGTGATCGGCACCGGCGCTTCGGCAATCCAGTTTGTCCCCGAAATTGCGGATCGGGTGGGGCGTCTCGACGTCTATCAACGCACGCCGAACTGGATCATCCCGCGTCCGGACCGGCCCTATTCCGATACCGAGAAGACGCTGTTCAGAAAGTTGCCCATCGTCCGTCGTCTGCATCGTGCGCTGATCTATTGGGAGCATGAGGCGCGGGTCATGGGCATGGTCATCAACCCGGCACTGATGAAGCTGTTCCAGAAAGTCGCGGAGCGGCACATTCGTCGCCAGGTGCCGGATGCGGTACTGCGTCGGGCGGTGACGCCGGACTACACCATCGGCTGCAAGCGCATCCTGATTTCCAATGCCTGGTATCCGGCGCTGAGCCGGCCGAACGTGGCGTTGATCACCGATGGCATCCGCGAGATCCGCGAACACAGCATCGTGACTGCGGACGGTACCGAGCGCGAAGTCGACTGCCTGATTTTCGCCACCGGCTTCTACGCCACCGAAAATCCGATTGCCGAGGTGATCAGCGGACGCGACGGCCAGACCCTGGCGCAGGCGTGGCAGGACGGTGAAGAGGCGTACCTCGGGACCGCCGTTCACGGCTTTCCGAACCTGTTTTTCATTGTTGGCCCCAATACCGGCCTCGGTCACAACTCGATGGTGTTCATGATCGAGACGCAGGTGCATTACATCTGTCAGGTGCTGGCGCATCTTGATCATCAGATCGAAGGCGCCGCATTGGAGGTGGACGCCGATGTACAGGCGGACTACAACGCCGAACTGCAGGGCAAGCTGTCGAAATCGATCTGGGCGACCGGTTGTCAGAGTTGGTACAAGCACCGCTCCGGCAAGATCACCGCGCTGTGGCCGGGTTTCACCTTCCAGTTCTGGCTCCGTGCGCGCCAGGTCCGCGCCCGCGACTATCGCACCCTGACCCCCACCCATACCCCCGAAACGGCCTGAGGAGGCACGATGAAAAACTTTGAAAACAAGGTGGCCGCGATCACCGGTGCCGGTTCCGGCATGGGCCGCACGTTGGCCCTCGATCTGGCGCGTCGCGGCTGCCATTTGGCACTGTCGGACGTCAACGAGGCCGGCCTCGCCGAAACGGTGCAGCTGGTGGCGGCCGCGAGCCCGTCGGTGAAGGTCACGTCACAGCGGCTCGACGTCGCTGACCGCGCCGCCATGGTGGCCTGGGCCGACCAGGTGGTGGCGGACCACGGCAAGGCCAACCTGATCTTCAACAACGCCGGTGTCGGCCTCGGCGCCACCGTGTCGGGGATGAAGATCGAAGATTTCGAGTGGTTGATGAACATCAACTTCTGGGGCGTGGTTTACGGCACCCAGGCGTTCCTGCCGCATCTCAAGGCGGCGGGCGAGGGTCATGTGATCAATACCTCCAGCTTGTTCGGGCTGTTGGCGGTACCGTCGCAGTCGGCCTACAACGCGGCCAAGTTCGCCGTGCGCGGTTTTACCGAATCACTGCGGCAGGAACTCGACATGCTGGACTGTGGCGTGTCCGCCACCAGTGTGCACCCGGGCGGGATCAAGACCGCCATTGCCCGCAATGCGCGAATGGACAGCAGCGTGCGCGCCATCGGCATGGACGAGCAGACCTCCGGCCGCAAGTTCGAAAAGAACTTCATCACCACCGCCGAGAAGGCGGCCGCCATCATCCTGCGCGCCGTGGAACGTGACCAGCGCCGCGTGCTGGTGGGCCCCGATGCGGTGCTGCTGGACAAGGTGGTGCGCCTGTTCCCCAGTGCCTACCAGCGTTTCACCACCTACTTTGCCCGCAAGCAGATGAGCTGAGGCGGGTTCAAGGTGCTGTCGGCGGCGGGTATCCGAAGCCGCGCAGCAACTGGTTGAGGGCTTCGGTGGCCTCCTGGGTCAGCGGGAAGGCCGCCGGCTCCATCAGCCAGGTGCGAACCATGCCGAGGATCATGCTGTGCAGCATGCGGGCGCAGGTGGCCGGGTCGAGATCGGCATGGATCAGTCCCAGTGCGTGACCGCGGCGAAACGCCGCGGTGTGCCGGTCGATGAAGAAGCGGGTGCGTTCGCGCTGACGCCGTTCCACCTCGGCCAGTTCGGCGACGAACTCGCAGCGGTTGAAAAGGATGTCGAGCAGATTGCGCGACTGCGGGTTTTCCTCGATGTCGCGGACGGCGTTGATGCAGAAGTGGTGCAGGGCGCCGATAGGGTCGGCGCAGCGGGTGGCGACCTGCTCGGCCTGATCGAACAGCGGTAGCTGAACCCGGTCCACCAACGCGCTGAACAGATCCACCTTGTTGCGAAAGTGCCAGTAGACGGCGCCACGGGTGCAGCCAGCGGCGCGGGCGATATCGTCCAGTGAGGTGTGGGACACCCCCTTTTCCTGAAACAGCCACTCTGCGGCGTGCAGCAACGCATCGCGGGTTTTCAGTGCGTCTTCACGGGTCTTGCGCGCCATGACACTCGGAGTTTGACGGAAGTGATATACAAACATACATGAATGTATAATAATCGCCAACTGTTCATGTCCCCGGAGTCCCGCGATGGCGGTTCCCCCCTCCCGCGTCCCCCGTTTTCGGTCGTCCGCGGCCGGGTTGTTGTTGTTGCTGGTGTTGGTGGCCTGCGAGGCGCCGTCACCACCGCCGCCGGCCGTGCCGGTGGTGACCGTTGAGGCGGTGCAGATTCGGGATCTGCCGCTGCGGCTCCGCTACCCCGCGCGGGTGGTGGGTTCGCGGGTGGTCGAAATCCGGGCGCAAGTGAACGGGGAGATCGTCGAACGCGCCTACCGCGAGGGTCAGCCGGTGGAGAAGGGCGACGTGCTGTTCCGCATCAACCCGGCGCCTTATCAGGCGGTGTACGACCAAGCGGCGGCCCAGGTCGCGGTGCAACAGGCAACCTTGTCGCAGGCCGAAACCGAGTTTTCCCGGGTCGAGGCGCTGGTCGAGGGTGGGGCGGTGAGCCGGCGTGAGTTCGATCAGGCCAAGGCGGCGTTGCAGCAGGCGCGGGCCGGCATGGCGGCGGCCGAAGCCACGCGACGCTCGGCTCGGCTGAACCTTGACTACACCCAGGTGCGTGCGCCGGTCGATGGCGTTGCCAGCAAGGAGGCGGTGACCGCCGGCAATCTGGTCAGCGGCGGTGGCGGTGCCGGTGGCGACCTGCTCACTTCGATCATCCAGTCGGACCCGGCCTACGTTGAGTTTTCGGTGCCCGAACCCGAGTTTCTTCGACTGCGTGACGGTGCCCAGCTGCAGGCTGAGGGCCTACAGGTGAGCATTGTCGCCGGTTCCAGTTGTGACTTGCATGGACGTGTCGATTTCGCCGACGCCTTCGTTAATCCGGCGACCGGCACGTTGCGGCTGCGCGCGGTGTTCGACAACCCGGATCGCTGCCTGGTGTCGGGGCAGTTTCTCGAGGTCGAGGTCGAGGGGCTGACCCTGACCGATCGCCTGGCCCTGCCGAAGACCGCGGTGCAGTTCGGGCAGCGGGGTGCCCTGGCCTGGGTGATCGGGCCGGACAACATTGCCGAGCGTCGGGCGCTGAAAGTCATCGAGAGCTGGCGCGACCACTGGATCGTCGAGGGGCCGCTGAAGGCGGGCGAGCGGGTGGTGACCGAGGGTGTCCTGAAGGTGTCGGACGGCAAGCGGGTGGACGTCCGCCAGCCTGACACGCCGCCGCCGGAAGCGGACGGGGGCGCCTGATGTTTTCAGCGTTCTTCATCCGGCGGCCGATCTTCGCGACCGTCCTGTCGATCATCATCACGCTGATGGGCCTGGCGGCCATGCGCAGCCTGCCGGTTGCGCAGTTTCCGCAGATTCTTCCCCCCGAGATTACGGTTCGGGCGACCTATCCGGGTGCCAGTGCGGAAGTGGTGGCGGACACGGTGGCGGCCCCGCTGGAACAACAGATCAACGGTGCCACCGGCATGATCTACATGAGCTCGACCAGCTCATCGGACGGCCGGGTATCGCTGCGCGTGACCTTTGCCACCGGAACCGATCCTGACGATGCGCTGATCGAGGTGAACAACCGCATCCAGGCGGCCGTGCCGACGCTGCCGGAGGAGGTGCGACGGCTCGGTGTGGTGGCGCGCAAGGCGACCTCCGACATTCTGGCGGTGACCACGCTGGCTGCGCCCGACGGCCGCTTCGACGAAATCTACATCAGCAACTACGCGTTGCTGAATCTGGTGGAAGAACTCAAGCGTGTGCCGGGTGTTGGCGATGCCCGGCTGTTCGGCCTCAAGTACTACGCCATGCGGGTGTGGTTGGACCCGCAGCGGATGAACACGCTGGGGCTGGTGCCCTCCGACGTGGCGCAGGCACTGCGGGACCAGAACGCGCAGCTGCCCGCCGGCCGCATCGGCAGCGAGCCGCTGGAGACGCCGGTCGATTTCACCTTCACCATGACCACGCAGGGCCGCCTGCTCACGCCTGAGACGTTTGGTGATGTCGTGCTACGTCGCGGCCTGGATGGCGCGGTGACCCGGCTGCGCGATGTGGCGCGGGTGGAGTTGGGCGCCCAGGATTACAGCTTCACCTCCAGCCTGAACGGCCAGATGGCGGTGCCCATGGGCATCTTCCTGCAGCCCGGGGCCAATGCCCTGGCCACCATGGACCGGGTCAACGCCAGGCTGCAGGAACTGTCCACGGCGTTTCCCGAGGGCCTCGAATACCGCGTTCCATACGACACCACGCGGTTCGTGCGCATTTCCATCGAGGAGGTGGTGAAAACGCTGTTTGAAGCGTTCCTGCTGGTGTTCGGCGTGGTGTTCCTGTTTCTCGGCAACTGGCGGGCGACGCTGATTCCCAGCCTGGCCGTGCCGGTCTCGCTGATCGGCACCTTTGCCGGCATGTATCTGCTCGGCTTCACCATCAACACACTGACCCTGTTCGGCATGGTGCTGGCCATCGGTATCGTGGTTGACGATGCCATCGTCGTGCTCGAGAACGTCGAACGCATCATGGAGGAGGAAGGGCTGGACGCCCGAGCCGCCACCTTCAAGGCCATGCAACAGGTGACCGGCCCGGTGGTGGCCATCGTGCTGGTGCTGGCCGCGGTGTTCCTGCCGGTCGCGTTTCTCGGCGGGCTGTCGGGTGTGCTCTACAAGCAGTTCGCCATCACCATCGCGGTTTCGGTGGCGATCTCGGGAGTGGTGGCGCTGACGCTGACACCCGCACTGTGCGCGTTGTTTCTGCGCAGTGGTCATCAGACCCGATTCGCCCCCCTGGTTGCCTTCAATCGGGGGTTCCGCAGTCTGACCGAGCGCTATGTCGGCGGCGTCGGGTTCCTGCTGCGGCACACCGCGATCACGGTCGCCCTTTTCGTGGCGGTACTGCTCGGCGGCCTGCTGATGTTCCGGATGGTGCCGGGGGCCCTGCTGCCGGACGAGGACCAGGGCACGGTGATTGCCGCCATCACGCTGCCGGACGCGTCGTCGCTGTCGCGGACCGAGAGCACTGCACGGCAGCTCAGTGACTATCTCAGCGGCAAGGAGAGTGTCAGCACGGTGGTGGGCCTGGTGGGCTTCAACCTGCTGGCCGGCAGCCTGCAGACCAATGCGGCGACGCTGTTCGTGTCGCTCAGTGATTGGTCCGAGCGCGAGACCGCGGCCGACAGTTCCAAGGCCATTGCCGCCGAGACCGCGGAGTACGGGTTCAACAGCCTGCGCGATGCCAAGGTGCTGGGCATCAACCCGCCGCCGATTCGCGGTCTCAGCACCACCGGCGGGTTCGAGTTCTACATCGAAAGCCGCGCCAGTGCCGACTATGCCGCGCTGGCAGACCAGGCGCGTCACTTCGCCGATGTCGCCAATGCCGATCCGCGGTTGAGCGGGGTGCTCACCACCTTCGCTGCCAACACCCCGCGTATCCGCCTGCAGATCGACCGCGACAAGGCGGCCGAGCTCGGGATCAGCCTGACCGGCTTGTTCGAGGCGGCGCAGGCCACCTTCGGCACGCTCTACGTGAACGACTTCAACCGGGATGGACGTGCGTTCCAGGTCATCATTCAGGCCGAAGGCGAGGCCCGCGACACCATCGAGGATCTGCGGGGCGTCAACGTTCGGGCGGCCGGTGGCGATCTTGTGCCGTTGACCACGGTGGTGACGCCCGTGCAGGAAACCGGGCCGGAGTTGGTCGATCGGTTCAACAGCTTCCCGGCGGTGAAGATGCTGGGAAATCCGGCGGCCGGCGTGTCGTCCGGGACTGCGCTGGCGGCATTGGCGCAGGTTGCCGAGGAGACCCTCGACCCCGGCTACACCTTGGCCTGGACCGGCTCGGCCTACCAGGAACAACAGATCGGCGACACCGCCGCATTTGCCTTCGTGGCCGGCCTGCTGATGGTGTTCCTGATTCTGGCGGCCCAGTACGAGCGTTGGTCGCTGCCGTTCGCGGTGGTGCTGTCGGTCCCGTTCGCGTTGCTGGGGGCGTTGTCGGCGGTGGCACTGCGGGGGCTCAGCAACGACATCTACTTCCAGGTGGGTCTGGTCACGCTGATCGGCCTTTCCGCCAAGAACGCGATTCTCATTGTCGAGTTCGCCGCGCTCAACGCGCGATCCGGGATGAACACCCTGGATGCGGCGTTGCTGGCAGCCCGGCAGCGCTTCCGGCCGGTAGTGATGACCTCCCTCGCCTTCATCTTCGGGGTGATTCCGCTGGCCCTCAGCAGCGGCGCAGGGTCTGCAGCGCGGCATTCGATCGGCACCGGGGTCATAGGCGGCATGGTGGCCTCTACGCTGCTGGCGACCCTATTCATTCCGGCCTTCTTCCGCTGGGTCTATCGGCACTCACCGCAGGATCCGGCACCGACGGAGACACGCGAATGAACGCGCTCCCGGTTCCGCTACTGACCGCGGTTCTGATACTGAGCGCCTGCAGCGGCGTGCCCGAGCGGCGGGTGCCCGCCGAGATCACGGCGGCCGTCCCCACCAGCTATCCACCGTCGGTGGGGCAACGCTCGACCGCCACATTGGCTGACGACTGGTGGACGGCGTTCGGCGATCCGGCGCTGTCTGCATGGGTGACTCGCGGTCTGGCGTACAACAGCGATCTGTCGATTGCGGCTGCGCGGGTACTGGAAGCGGGTGCCCTGGCGCGGCAGGCGGGTGCCGACCGGCTGCCGCAGCTCGGTGCCTTTCTCGGAGCCACCCGTCAACGGGCGTTGTTGCCGCAGGGCGGGGTGCCGGCCAGCGCGGTGTCCGAGCGTGGTCAGGTGGGCGTGTCGGCCAGTTGGGAGCTGGATCTGTGGGGACGTCTCGCCCTGCAGGATGCGGCAGCCCGGCGACGGTATCTGGCCGAGGGATACACCCTCACTGCCGTGCGCTTGAGCGTGACAGCCGAGTTGGTTCGCGGCTATCTCCGGGTGCAGACACTGGACGCCCAGCGACAGGTACTGCAAGACAACCGTGCGCTGTTGTCGGAATCGCTCGCCCTCAACGAGCGGCGGTATCAACTCGGCAGTATTTCCGAGCTGGACGTGCAGCGCGCGCGGGCGGAACTGGCCGACACCGAAGCCCAGCTCGCCGATATCACCCGTTCGCTGCGGATCAGCGAGCGGGCCCTGACAGTGCTGGCAGGCGACTGGCCGGCCGAAGCGCTGCCGCGTCCGGTCGCACCGCTCGATGAGCTGCCCGAGCTGCCGCCGGTGCCGGTCGGTCTGCCGGCCGCCCTGCTTGATCGTCGGCCCGATCTGCGCGCGGCCGAAGCCCTGCTGCAGGCCCAACAGGCCGACGTCGGCGCGGCACGGCGCGCGCTGCTGCCGACGGTATCGCTCAGTGGCCGCTTTGGCGGTGCCAGCCCCGACCTCAGCGCGCTGTTGCGGGACCCGTTGACGATCTGGTCGGTCGGCGCCGATCTGTTGCAGGTGGTATTTGACGGTGGCCGTCGCCGGGCCGGTATTGCCGGGGCCGAAGCACGGGCGACACAGGCCCTCGAACGCTATGCACGCGCGGCGCGCGGCGCCTACGGTGAGGTGCTGGATGCCCTGGAAACCCGCCGTGCCGCTGCGGCAGTACGGGATGCGCGCAGCCGCCAGGCGGCGGCCCTGGCGGTGGCCGAGCGTTTGGCGCAGCGACGTTATGAGGAAGGCTACTCGGCCTATCTCGAACTGCTGGATGCCCGCCGCAGTCGCCTGCAGGCGCGACTGGCGGTGGCGCAGGCCCGCAGCGCCGAGGTCGATGCCTACGTTCGTCTGATCACCGCACTCGGGGGCGGTTGGCAGGCCGCCGACATCGATCGCCTGCAGTAGGCCGGCCGTCTTCGGCGTTGGCGCCCGGTCCGCCTACCGGGTGCCGGCCCGCCGGCCACTGATCCGCGTCCACCCTTCATGCCCGGCATCGGGCGCGAAGTCGAGGAACCCGGCGTAGGCGGCACGCACCTCGTCGGCCTGGCGATCAAGCAGGCCGGCGAGCGCCAGCACGCCATGGTCGGCCAGGCATCGGTCCAGCAGGGGCGCCAGGCTCACCAGCGGGCCGGACAGGATGTTGGCCACCACCACATCGGCGGCGAACGGCGTGAAGGCTTCCGGCAGATAGGTTTCGACGCGGTCGGCGACGCCGTTGGTCTCGGCGTTCTGGCGGGTGGCGATCAGCGCCTGCGGGTCGATATCCACCGCCACCGCACGGTCGGCCCCGAGCAGCAGGGCGGCAATCGCCAGAATGCCCGAACCACAGCCATAGTCGAGCACGGTCTTGCCTTTCAGCGACAGGCCGTCGAGCCAGCGCAGGCAGAGGTCGGTGGTCGGGTGGGTGCCGGTGCCAAAGGCAAGGCCGGGGTCGAGCGTGAGGATGATGGCGTCGTTGGCGTCGATCTCGCCACGCTTCTCCGCCGGGGTGACCCACAGCCGACGGCCGAAGCGCAGCGGTTGCCAGTGCTCCAGCCAGGCCCGTACCCAGTCTTGGTCCTCGACCAGCGTGGAGGCCACCGTGACCGCATGGCCGTCGGGGACCAGTTCGCGTAGCAGGTTGACCACGGCGCTGACATCGGTGCCGTCCGGGAACAGGCCGAGCACGACGGTGTTGCGCCAGAGCGGGGTTTCTCCGGGTAGCGGTTCGAGGACCGGGTCGTCCTCGGCATCAATGAAGCTCACCGACAGGGCGCCGGCGGTCATCAGGGCTTCGTCAACGAAACCCGGGTGCGCGCTGCTCACGCGCAATTGCAGAAAGGCCAAGGGGAGGGCTCAGGCGAGGGGTGGGAGGGCGCGGTCGATCAGCGGCTGCAAGGGGGTATCGGCCGCCAGGGTGCCGAAGGCCAGACCATGCTGGCCACCGAGACGTGACCGGCAGAAGGCGTCGCTGACGATATCGTTTCCAGCCCTTACCAGAATGGCGGCCTGCAGGGTCAGGGCCATCTGTTCGACGATGGCGCGCGACCGCAGTTCCAGCGTGGTGACGTCTTCGAGCGCGCGGTGCAGTGCCTGAATGCCCTGGTCAAGCATCGGGTGTTCGCCGCGCACCGCCAGCAGTTCGGCGCTGAGCACCTCGCGGGTTTCCGGGTCACGTGACAGTGCCCGCAGCACGTCGAGGCACTGGATGTTGCCGCTGCCTTCCCAGATCGAGTTCAGCGGGGCTTCGCGGTAGAGACGCGGCAGAAGGCTTTCCTCGACATAGCCGGCGCCACCAAGGCACTCCTGGGCTTCGTTGACCAGCGCCGGTGCACGTTTGCAGATCCAGTATTTGCCGACCGCCGTGGCGAGGCGCGCGAGCGCGGCCTCTGCCGGGTCGCGGTTGGCGGCGTCGACCGCCCGTGCCACTCGCAGGGTCAGCGCGGTGGCGGCTTCGCTTTCCAGTGCCAGGTCAGCCAACACGTTGCGCATCAGTGGCTGGTCAACCAGCGCCTTGCCGAACGCGTGCCGCTCGCGACAGTGATGGATCGCCTGGGCGGTGGCCTGGCGCATCAGTCCGGTCGAGCCGATCATGCAGTCGAGCCGGGTCAGTCGCACCATGTCGAGGATGGTGGCGACGCCACGGCCTTCGTCACCGATGCGTTGGGCCCAGGCGCCCTCGAACTCCACCTCGGACGAGGCGTTGCTCCAGTTGCCGAGCTTGTCCTTGAGGCGCTGGATACGGATGGCGTTGAGGCTGCCGTCCGGCGCCACCTTGGGCGCCAGAAAGCAGGTCATACCGCCCTCCGCCTGGGCCAGCACCAGCCAGGCATCGCACATGGGCGCCGAGAAGAACCACTTGTGACCGATCAGTGCATAGTGCCCGTCGGCCTGTGCCACCGCCCGGGTGGTATTGGTGCGGACATCGGAGCCGCCCTGCTTTTCGGTCATGCCCATGCCGATGGTGCAGGCGGTCTTGCTGGCAGCCGGGGCGACGCGCGGGTCGTAGACGGTGCCGGTGATACGCGGCAACCAGTCGGCTGCCACCTCGGGCTGGTGCCGCAGGGCGGGGACCGCGGCGTAGGTCATGGTCAGCGGGCAGCTGCTGCCCTGTTCCGCCTGGTTGTGCAGCAAGGCAAGGCCGGCGCGCACCACATGACTGCCGTCGCGAGCATTGTTCCAGGCAAAGGCGTGCACCCCATGGGCCATCGCCAGGGCCATCACCCGGTGATAGGCGGGATGGAATTCCACTTCATCGAGCCGATGGCCGTAGCGGTCGAACAGTTTCAGGCGCGGCTTGTGCTCGTTGGCCTCGAAGCCGAGGCGCATCAATTCGCCGCCGGCGATTGCGCCGTAATCCTGCAGTGCCTGGCTACCCCAGTCGCCACCTTCCCGTGCCACGGCTTCGCGCAGGGCGAGGTCGGTGTCGTACAGGTTGACGTCGATGAAGGGGCGCGGCTGATTGTCGACCGAATGGGTGACGAACTGTTCGGCAAGGGACATGGGCAGCTCCTGGCATACGGCGGATGGCGCTCAGTGCGGCGCCGTGTCCGGTTGGGAGACGCGCGGGGCGCGGTCAAAGCGCAGCAGCAGGCCCGGCAAGAATAACAGGTCGAATGCCAGCGCCAGACCGATCACCATCGCGGTCATCAGGCCCATCGAGGCATTCACGTCGAAATGGGACTGGGCCAGAATGAAGAAGCCGATGGCCAGCGAGGCGGTGGTGACCAGCAGGGCGGAGCCGACGGTCGAGAACGCATAGCGGATGGCCTCGGCAGGCTCGGCGCCACGCTCGCGGCGGGCGACCAGATATTTGCTGAAGAAATGGATGGTGTTGTCGACGACGATGCCAAGCGTGATCGAAAACACGGCGGCCACCGCGAGGTTAACGTTGCCGACGGTCAGGCCCCAGATGCCGAAGGCCATCATCGCCGGGAATGCGTTGGGCAGCAGCGACAGCAGGCCGAACTTGATCGATCGCAGGGCCATCATCAACGTGATCGAGATCAGCACCAGCGCGATCAGCGAGCCGCGAATCATGCTTTTGATGTTGTTCTGGCCGATGTGGGAGAACATCAGCGACAGGCCGGCACCGGGGGTCTGCAGCGCGGGGGTGTTGGCAGCCATCCAGGCCTGCGCCCGGTCTTCGATGGCGATGATCTCCTTGGCCTTCACGTTGGCGATCTGTGCCACCACCTTGGTGGCCGATTTATCGAACGTCACCTGATTGGCAAGGTCCAGGCCCTGCGGCAGCGACAGTTCGTACAGCAGGATGTACTGGGCGGCGAGATCGCGGGCATCCGGCAGGCGATACCACTCGGGGTCGCCGCCATGCATGTTCTGGCTCAGGCGCTTGAGGATATCGGTGAACGTCGAGACGTGGGTGATTTCAGGTTGTGCTCGCAGCCAGGTGGCGAACTGATCGACGGCAGCCAGATAGTCGGGGTCGTAGATCCCCCCCGGTGCGCCTGCGGGCAGCGAGTAGGCGATGGAGTCGATGCCGGTCAGGTTCTGCTGCACATAGTCGAAGGCCTGACGGACCGGCAGCTCCTGGTGGAAATACTCGACGGTGTCGTCATTGAGATCGTTGCGGGGCACGAACATCAGCAAACTGGCGGCCGCCGCCAGGGCGCTGAAGAAGTATGCGGACTGGTGTCGGAGGATGTGGTCGGCGAGCCCACGCAAGGAGAAGCGGCGGCTGTCGTCGCCGGCCTGGACCCGGATCCGCATCGGCAGGGCCATCATCAGCGCCGGCAGCAGGGTCAGCGTCATTGCCATCACCCCGATCACGCCAAGCCCGACCATGGTGCCGAGCTCGCGGAACAGCGGCGAGTCGCTGGCATTGAGCGAGAAGAAGCCGATGGCGGTCGTCACCGTGGTCAGGAACACCGGCATCAGGTTGATGCGTAGCGCGTGTTGCATCGCCTCGTCGCGGCTCATCCCCTGGCGCAGGTCACGCAGGTAGTGCACCAGCACGTGCACGCAGTCGGAGACACCGAGGGTGAGGATGATGATCGGACCGGAAATGTTGACCTGGTTGAGCTGGTAGCCCAGCCAGCCGGCAACGCCGACGGTGATGAAGATGCCGGAGATCACCACTAGTGTGGTCACCGCGGTTGCTGCAGCCGACCGGAGAAAGGCGCCGAGCAGCACGATGACCGCAAGAAACATCATGGGTACCAGAGTGCCGGCATCGGATTCGGCGCTCTCATTGAACGCGTGGTTGACCACCACCTGACCCATCAGGTGGAAGGTGAGCTCGGGGTAGGCGGCCTGGTAGCGGGCTTTCATTGCCCGCGCCGCCGTCATGATTTCGGTGGTGGCGGGCGTCACCTCGCGGCTGTCCAGCGGCAGTTCCATCCGCACGTTGACGCTGGCGACCCGCGCATCGTCGGCCAGTATCAGCCCGACCACCGCCGGTTCATCCAATGCGATGGCCTGCAGCTCGCGGGCACGCTCGGGCGTGACCGCCGCCGGATCCGGCACCAGATCGTTGACGATCAGTTCGTCACCGTCGGCCCGGGTGTGCTGGAAGTTGGTGACCGAGTCCACGCGAATGGCGCGCGGCAGTGTCCAGCCTTCGGCGGTGAGCGCATGCAGGGCACCGAGGGTGCGCGGGGTGAACACGGTTTCGCCGTCGGGGGCGCCCACCACAAAGGCGACGTTGTCAGCCTTGGTATAGGCCGCTTCCATCGCTTCGTGCGCCATCAGCTGTGGGTCGCCAGCGTCGAAGAAGACCTTGTAACTCGATTCGAACCACAGGCTGCGGGCACCCAGCGTCAGCGCGGCGAGCAGGACGACTCCGGTGGTAAATGCGATCCAGCGATGTCGGACCAGCCACTGTGCGATGCGTGCTTCCATGCGGATTTCTCTCTAGCGTTGACGGCGGTAACATACCCCAGGGTATGTTGAAACGCCAGCCTTGGGTCGACGCCTATACTCGGCGCTGAATCGAACCTGCGCCGACCATGCACCGTGACACCGCGCCTACGCTCTGGGGCCACCCCCGCGGTCTGTATGTTTGTTTCCTCACGGAGATGTGGGAGCGTTTTTCGTTCTACGGGATGAAGGCGCTGCTGTTCTTCTATGTCACCAAGCATCACCAGTTCAGTGACCGTGAGGCGTTTCTGTTGCTGGGGACCTATGGCGGCCTGGCCTATGCCATGCCAGTGCTTGGCGGGTTGGCAGCCGATCGCTGGCTGGGTTTGCGGCGGGCGGTGGTGCTGGGCGCGGTGCTGCTGTGCGCCGGCCACCTCGCGATGGCCTGGGAGGGCACGCCGGCGACCGAGGTCAACGGCCTGCGGGTGCAGGATACGGCGGCCTTGCAGGTGTTCTATCTGGCACTGGCGCTGATCATCACGGGCGTCGGCCTGCTCAAGCCCGCCATCTCGACACTGGTGGGGCAGCTCTACCGCGAGGATGATCCGCGCCGCGATGCCGGCTTCACCTGGTTTTACATGGGGATCAATCTCGGCGCTTTCAGCGCCGCGCTGCTATGCGGCTATCTGGGCGAGACCTGGGGCTGGCGCTATGGCTTTGGGCTCGCCGGCCTCGGCATGGCACTGGGGCTGCTCACCTTCCTCCGCGGGCGGCGGCACTTTGCCGGGCGGGGTGGGATGCCGTCCGGACGCCGGGCACCGCCGGCGGCGGTGGTGGCCGGGTTGACGCTGCTGGTGGTGGCGTTGATCTGGCCCCTGTTGCAGCTGCATCTGACCCTGCTGGACACGCTGACCCTGAGCGCCACCGAGGCGGTGGCGCTGGTGGCAGCCGGCGTGCTGCTGGCCTGGTGGGGCCGTTTCGTGCTGCGCGAATGCACACCGGCTGAGCGTGGGCGGATGGTCCTGCTGATGGTGTTGATCGCGGTCAGCACCGTCTACTGGGGGCTGTACGAGCAAAGCTATGGCAGTTGGAATGCCTTTGCCGACCGTGCAATGAACCGGCATGCCCTCGGTATTGAATGGAATGCCAGTCAGTTGGGGGCGCTGGGGGCCGTCTTCATCTTCCTGTTGGCGCCGCTGTTTGCCTGGCTGTGGCCGTGGCTCGACCGCCGCCGGCGGAACCCGTCGGATGCCCTCAAATTCGTGCTGGCGCTGGCCTGCGCCGGGCTGTCGATGGGGGTGCTGGCCTGGGCCTCGACGCACCCGCAGGCCAATGGGTTGGCGCCGCTCTGGGGATTGGTGCTGGCGTATCTGGTCATGGAAGTGGGGGAGTTGATGCTGTCACCCATCGGACTATCCGCCGTGACCCGGTTGTCGGTGGCGCGGGTGGCCGGCTTGATGATGGGCGTGTGGTTTCTCGCCTCGGCATTCGGCGAAATGCTGGCCGGCCGGCTCGGTACCCTGGCGGCGCTGGAGCGCGACGCGACATTGACGCCGGCCGCGCTACTGGCCCACTACGGCAGCGTTTTCACGACCTTCATGTGGATCGGGCTCGGCGCGGCACTCTTGCTGTTGCTGACGTTGCCGTTGTTGCAGCGACTGCGCGCCGCCGGCGCCACCACAGACCGGCCGCCAGTCCTGCCAGCAGGCTGAGCCCGCCGCCGCCCCCACCGCCATCGCTGAGGGCGGGCAGGCCGCCGTCGTTGCTGGTGGACGACAGGCGGGCAGTGCCATTGCCGACCGGGTCGAGTGCGTTGGCGATGGCGCTGCTGGTGCTGAAGGCGCGCTCCAGACGACCGAAGTAGTCTTCGCCATCCAGATTGCTGCAACTGGCGGTGCCGCCCGAGAGAACGCCGACCAGCAGTCCGCTCTGGTCGAACAGCCCGCCGCCGGAGGAGCCCTGCTCGGTGGTGCCCTGGGTCCAGCGGACCCCCCAGGCATCGCTTTGGAAGCCGCCGAGGAGCCCGCCGATCTGGACATTGTCGACCGCCCGTGCCGGGGTGCCATAGAGGCTGATCTTCTTGACGTCGCCGTCGGGGTGGTGAAGGGCGGCACCACTCTGCGGGGCCCCCTGGGATGTCGGGCGGGCGTTCCAGCCGCTGTAGCGGGCGCCAAAGGCCGCCGGTGGCCGTGACCGCAGCACGATCAGTGCGGTGTCGGCTTCAACGGCGGTGCCGACCAGGTCGGCGCCTTCGACCGTGTCCGACAGCCGGCCGACGCCACTGCCACAGGTGTCGCGCTCAAAGTTGAACAATGCGGTGGTCGATCGCGCGTTGCCGGCCGTAATCCCGCAGTGATTGGCGGTGAGGATCAGCGGGCGTCCGTTGTTGGCGGTGTTGCTGACCAGGGTGCCGCTGCACAGGGCGGTGTTGGCGATGGTGAGCCGAACCGTGGCGGCCTGTTGCAAGCGCCAGGCATTGGCCTGCGGGCATGCGACGTCGACGTTGCAGCTGCCGGCGGCCTTGGCCATCGACGCACCCTCGCCGACAAAGGCGTGGAAGACCGTAGTCACGGTGAGTGCGAAGGTGTCACGCCCGGCGACCGGCAGGGTTGCCGTCAACAGCCCCCAGGCGCCCGGCACGAAGGGTGACCACCACAGGCCGTCAGCGTGGTCGGGGAAGTCATGCCCGGGGGTGCCGCCGTCGATTGGTTGCCAGCTCAGGCGGCCGCCGTCGGGCAACCGGATGTCGCTGACCGCCACCGCGAGCTGCCGGGCGTCGGCGGAGAACAGTCGCAGTTGCCACACCGCGTGGTCGCCGTCGGTGGTCCAGGCGCCATCGGCGACGTCCAGGGTCAGGGGCTGGGGCACCGCGAATCGACGTGGAATGTCACGGGCAATCGCGACCGCCGCGCTTACCGATGCGGCATCGGTGGCCACCATCGGGATCGCGTCGAGCTGACGGGTGTCCTGACTGGCGGCCGCCGGAAGGGTGGCGAAGAGGCAGGCCAGCAGTAGGGCGGCACGCAACGGGTTCATGACGGATTCCTTACGGCGGTGCCGCGCTCAATCGGAGCCTGCAGACTGCCCGGAAACCGGCTGGAGATCAAAAAGTGACGCGTTGTTGAGGTGCAGGCTGTCGCCTGCCGCCGCATCCTGGATTACGGTCAGGACCTGCCAGGCATCACCATCGTGGCGGGCATCGACCACCTCGCCGACGGCGCTGTCACCTTCGGTGCGAAGGACCCGGTCGCCGGCTGCGGCGGTGCCGGTGGTGCGCGCCCGGTAGAGCGATCGCTTGGCCTGGCCGAGGTAATGGAGGCGGGCGATCACCTCCTGGCCGGTGTAGCAGCCCTTGGTGAAGCTGATGCCGCCAAATCGGTCGAGGCCGGCCATTTGCGGAATGAACTCGTCGCGGGTCGCCGGGTAGACGGTGGGCACGCCCGCCTCGATGTCCGCTGCATGCCAGGCGTCCGTCAGCTGATCGGCGGCGATCGCGGGCAGGCTGTCGAGGGTCTCGGCGTCGCCCACCAGGGTGAAGCGTGGCACCCGACCGGGACGTCGGGCGATGGTGATGCCGTCGCCATGGGTCACCATGAAGGCGGCGGCAGGTACCGGCCAGTTGCGCTGGGTGAGCCAGTCGGGCGCCGCCTCGCCCATCAGGCCACGGAGGCCGGTGGCCGGCGCCACGGGTTCGAACTGGACGTCCGAGCGCAAGACGAACATCCGCAGCCGCTGGACGGTTGCGGCCATCATGTCGGCGTTGACCTCAAGCCAAAAACCGTCGTCGGCCGGCAACACATGCAGTGTGGCGAGCATGCGGCCCCGCGGACTGTTGAGTGCGGTGAACAGGCTGTGCTCGGCGTCGACGGTTTGCACGTCGCCACACAGCTGTCCCTGCAGCAGGGTGCGCGCGTCGGCGCCGCGCACGCGGGTCAGGGCGAGGTCGGGAAGGGCGCCGAGGTAGAGGTCTTTCATACGTTTGATTGCCAGGACTTCAGGAGATTTGTCACACTATGCAGGCTGTGAGCACCGATTCTGACATTTCATCCCCCGCGCCCGACAACGCCGAGTCTCGGCCATCGGTGCCCGAGGCCTTGCCCCTGTCTGCACTGCCGAGGCGCGAAGCGCCTGCCGTACGTGAGATCGGGGGGCGTCAGAACGGCTTGGACCCGACCCGCTATGGCGATTGGGAAAAGAACGGCCGGTGCATTGACTTTTGAACCTCCGCGGCCGGCCTGAAGCGCCAGCCGCCCCCCTTTCACGTCCCTCCGGGAGCCGGAATGAGCGCCTCCAAACCGCAAGTGCCTGCGCGGCCACTGTCCCCTTTCATGCTGGGGCAGTACTACCGCTTTCAGCTGACCTCGGTGTTGTCCTTTATCCATCGCATTACCGGTATCGGTCTCAGCCTCGGCACCTTGTTGGTGGCTGGCTGGCTGATTGCCCTGGCCAGCGGGCCGGAGGCCTACACCGCGTTCGCCGCGCACATGAACGCCTGGTATGGACAGTTTCTGCTGTTCGGCTGGACCTGGGCGCTGATGTATCACCTGTGCAACGGGATCCGTCATCTGGTGTGGGATGCCGGGTATGCGCTTGAGTTGTCGTCGGCTTATGCCTCCGGCTACATCAGCGTGGTGGTGTCGTTGTTGCTGACCGGCGCCGTGTGGGCGCTGGCCCTGCTGGCCTAGGAGGTCGACATGAGTCTGCGTTCTCCGTTGTCTCGCGCCCGTGGCCTTGGCTCGGCCAAGGAAGGCGTTCATCACTTCTGGGTGCAGCGCGTCAGCGCGGTTGCCCTGGTGCCTTTGGCACTGTGGTTCGTGTTCTCGGTGGCGCGGTTCGCCGGCAATGATTTCGCCGTGGTCCGGCACTGGGTGTCGGACCCGAGCGTGGCGGTCACCCTGATCCTGTTCCTCGCCGTCACCCTGTACCACTCGGCGTTGGGCATCCAGGTGGTGATCGAGGATTACATCCATCGTGGGCGCATCGTCGCCCTGATGCTGTCCAAGTTCCTGCACGTGATTGTCGCCGCCGCCAGTATCTTTGCGGTACTCAAGGTCGCGCTGGCCTGAGGTCGTCACCCCGCCGGGCGCGCCCCGCGTCCGACCCCGTTCAACGGAGTGTTTGAGTCGATGTCTGCATACGAGATTGTTCATCACGAATATGACGCGGTGGTGGTGGGCGCCGGTGGATCCGGTCTGCGTGCCACGCTCGGGCTTGCCGAGTCCGGTCTGAAGACTGCCAACATCACCAAGGTGTTCCCGACCCGGTCGCACACCGTGGCGGCCCAGGGCGGCATTTCGGCGGCGCTGGCCAACATGGGTCGCGACGACTGGCGCTGGCACTTTTATGACACGGTGAAAGGCTCGGACTGGCTCGGCGACCAGGACGCTATCCAGTACATGACGCGCGAGGCGATTCCCGCCGTGATCGAGCTGGAGCACTATGGCGTGCCGTTTTCGCGGACGCCGGATGGCACCATTTACCAGCGTCCGTTCGGGGGCATGACCACCGAGTTCGGCAAGGGCCCGCCGGCCCAGCGCACCTGCGCTGCGGCGGATCGTACCGGTCACGCGATGCTGCACACGCTCTATCAACAGAGCCTCAAGTGCAAAGCGCAGTTCTATATCGAGTTCTTCGCGCTCGACCTGCTGATGGACGACGACGGGCAGTGTTGTGGGGTGCTGGCGCTGGAGATGGCGACCGGCAAGATTCACCGCTTCCGCAGCCACATGACGATTCTCGCCACCGGCGGCTATGGTCGGGCCTATTTCTCGGCAACCTCCGCCCACACCTGCACGGGTGACGGCAACGCCATGGTGCAGCGCGCCGGCTTGCCGCTGCAGGACATGGAGTTCGTCCAGTTTCACCCCACCGGCATCTACGGCGCAGGCTGTCTGATCACTGAAGGTGCGCGGGGTGAGGGTGGCTATCTCACCAACGCCAAGGGCGAGCGTTTCATGGAACGCTACGCGCCGAGCGTGAAGGACCTGGCGCCGCGGGACATGGTGAGCCGGTCGATGGCCACCGAGATTCGCGAAGGTCGGGGGGTCGGGGAGGAAGCCGACCACATTCACCTTCATCTGGAGCACCTGGGGCCGGAGGTGTTGCACAAGCGGCTCCCGGGCATTACCGAATCGGCCCGAATCTTTGCCGGTGTCGATGCCACCAAGGCGCCGATCCCGGTGGTACCGACGGTGCACTACAACATGGGGGGCATTCCAGCCCTCTACACCGGCGAGGTGGTGACCCTCAAGGACGGCGACCCCGACAGCGTGGTCCCGGGCCTGATGGCGGTGGGCGAGGCGGCCTGCGTGTCCGTGCATGGTGCCAACCGTCTGGGTTCGAACTCGCTGCTGGACCTGGTGGTGTTCGGTCGCGCCGCGGCCATCCGTACCGCGCAGATCGTCAAGGCCGGACAGCCGCACAAGAAGCTGTCCGGACGTTCTGAAGATGCCTCGCTGGCCCGCCTCGACAAGCTGCGCAATTCCTCCGGCGGGACCACCACCGCATCGCTGCGGCTGGACATGCAGAAGGCGATGCAGAAGCACTGCGCGGTGTTCCGTGACGGACCGCTGATGCAGGAGGGCATCGACAAGCTGAAGGCCCTGATCGGGGGCTTCAACACCGACCTCAAGGTGAGCGACCGGTCGCTGATCTGGAATTCCGACCTGATCGAAACCCTCGAGCTGGACAACCTGCTCGGGCAGGCGCTGGTCACCGTGGTCGGCGCCGAGAACCGCAAGGAATCCCGCGGTGCCCACGCCCGTGACGACATCAAGGACCGGGACGACCAGAACTGGATGAAGCACACCGTCGCCTGGCGTGTCGCCGACACCGAGGTGAAGCTCGATTTCCGTCCGGTGCATCTGCAGCCGATGGATGCCGACGTCGACCACATTCCGCCTGTCGCACGCAAGTATTGAACAGCCGGGAATCGGGAATCGAGAATGGGGAATCGACAGCAGCCCCCGCGCCTCACGATTTCCGATTCCCCATTCACGATTCCCGCTTACGGA
Organism: Flagellatimonas centrodinii; assembly: GCF_016918765.2. Classification (GTDB taxonomy): domain Bacteria; phylum Pseudomonadota; class Gammaproteobacteria; order Nevskiales; family Nevskiaceae; genus Polycyclovorans; species Polycyclovorans centrodinii. The sequence continues at coordinate 3,324,604 of NZ_CP092104.1, read as the reverse complement.
GTAAGCAACCATGGCCCAGTTTTCGCTTCCCCAGAACTCGAAGATCGACAAGTCCGCCGGCAAGCACTATCCGGCCCCGGCCGGCGCCAAGAACGTCCGCGCCTTCAAGATCTACCGCTATGACCCGGACACCGGCGCCAATCCGCGGGTCGACACCTATGACGTCGACATGGACAGCTGCGGGCCGATGGTGCTCGACGCCCTGATCAAGATCAAAAACGAGACCGATGCCAGCCTGACCTTCCGCCGGTCCTGCCGCGAGGGCATTTGCGGTTCCTGCGCGATGAACATCGACGGCGGCAATACCCTGGCCTGCATCAAGCCCTGCGACGAAGTCAAAGGGGACGTCAGCATCTACCCGCTGCCGCACATGCCGGTGGTCAAGGATCTGGTGCCGGACATGACCCACTTCTACGCCCAGCTCGCCTCGATCGAGCCGTGGCTGAAAACCGATTCGGCGTCGCCCACCCGTGAGCGGCTGCAGAGCGAAGAAGAGCGGGCCAAGCTCGATGGCCTCTACGAATGCATCCTCTGCGCCTGCTGCTCCACCAGTTGCCCGAGTTACTGGTGGAATGGCGATCGCTACCTGGGACCGGCGATCCTGATGCAGGCCTACCGCTGGCTGGTGGATTCGCGCGACGAAGCCACCGGCGAACGCCTGGATGCATTGGAAGACCCCTTCAAACTGTATCGTTGTCACACCATCATGAATTGCACCAAGACCTGTCCAAAGGGTCTGAACCCGGCCAAGGCGATTGCCGAGGTCAAGAAGATGATGGTGGAACGCACCGTCTGAGCACGGTGGCCCGGTTGTTGATCGGGGCGGCCTTTGGGGCCGCCCCGCTGCGTTTGGAGGGTGGATGGATCAGGCACGTCTGAAATGGTTGCTGCGACGCGGCATGAAGGAGCTCGACGTGATGGTGAGCCGCTACCATGCCGAGCGTTATCCGGCGGCACCGGAGGCCGAGCGGGCAGCCTTCGAGCAGCTGCTGGATCAGGCAGAGGACCCTGATATCTGGGCATGGGCCATGGGCTATGCCGACGTACCGGAGGTTTACCAGGATGTCATCCGGGAACTTCGCATCCACCGTTGATCTGCGGCTGCGGCCCTCGCGGCGGGCGCTGCAGCTGGCCCTCTGGGTTCATGCCCTGCCAGCGGCGATGCTGCCGTTCTGCCTGCCGACCGGCTGGCCGATGGTGGCGGTCGCCGGGTTGATCGCGCTGTCGTGGGTGGCGCTGCGGCAGCATCCGGCGCTCGGTATGGGTCGTCGCGCGGTCAGTCGGGTGGTCTGGGACAGCGAGGGCGAATGGCGCATCTGGGTCGGCGGCAGCGCGCAGGCGGTGACCTTGCTTGATCACAGCATCGTCCACGGTCAGTGGCTGCTGCTGCGCTGGCAGCGCGTCGACGATGGCAAACGCTACAGCCGGCTGTTGCTGGGTGACGAGGTCGGCGCCGACGGCATGCGGCGGCTGCGGGCCCGGCTGTCGATGCTGGGCTAGCCGCCGTCGCGGCTGCGCCCGGGCAACACCGAGGGGCGCGCGTTGCTGAGGCTCCCCGGATAATCCAGTGTGTGATGCAGACCGCGGCTTTCGTGACGCTGCAGGGCCGAACGGACAATGAGGTCGGCGACCGTCACCAGATTGCGCAGTTCCAGCAAATCGGGGCTGACGGTGTGGTGGCTGTAGTACTCGGTGATCTCGCGTGACAGCAGCTCGATCCGATGCTGCGCCCGCTCCAGGCGTTTGGTGGTGCGGACGATGCCGACGTAGTCCCACATGAAGGTGCGCAGCTCCAACCAGTTGTGGCTCACCACCACGTCCTCGTCGGAATCCGTGACCTGGCTCTCGTCCCAGACGGGCAGGGGCCCGGGAGCCGACCAGCCCGCCAGGCGCGGCAGCAGGTCATCGGCGGCCGCCTTGCCGAACACCAGGCATTCGAGCAGCGAGTTGGACGCCAGCCGGTTGGCGCCGTGGAGACCGGTGCAGGCCACCTCGCCAACGGCATAGAGGCCGTCGACGTCGGTGCGCGCACGCAGGTCGGTCAGCACCCCGCCGCAGGTGAAATGTGCCGACGGCACCACCGGGATCGGCTGGGTGGTGATGTCGATCCCCAGTTTGAGGCAGCGCTGGTAAATGCTGGGGAAGTGCTGGCGGATGAAGTCGGCCGGCTGATGGGTGATGTCGAGAAACACGTAACGCAGGCCCAGCCGCTTCATCTCGTGGTCGATGGCGCGGGCGACCACGTCGCGCGGTGCCAGCTCGCCGCGGGGGTCAAAGCGCGGCATGAAGCGTTCGCCGGCCTGATTGGCGGCATCCGGCAGCCGCAGCTGTGCGCCCTCACCGCGCAATGCCTCGCTGATCAGGAAATTGCGGTTGTCGGCGTGAAACAGCGTGGTCGGATGGAACTGCATGAATTCCATGTTGGCCACGCGGCAGCCGGCGCGCCAGGCCATGGCAATGCCGTCGCCGGAGGCGCCGTGCGGGTTGCTGGAATAGAGATAGACCTGGTTGGCGCCCCCGGTGGCCAGCACCACGGCGCGGGCGGCGTGGGCCTTCACCTCATGGTTGAGGATGTTGAGCAGGTAGGCGCCCTGGGCCCGCCCCTCGGGCCCGACAATCAGGTCGACCGCCAGGTGATGTTCGAGCACCTGGATGTTGGGGTGGGCGGCGGCCAGGGACGACAGGGTGGTCTCGACCGCACGGCCGGTGGCGTCGGCGGCGTGGACCACCCGCCGGTGAGAGTGCCCGCCCTCGCGGGTCAGGTGCAGGCCGCCGCCGGGGTGTTCGTCGTCCAGGGTGAAGGCCACGCCCTGATCCTGCAGCCAGCGGATGCAGGCTGGCCCGCGCTCGACCGTGAAGCGCACCGCCGCCTCGTCGCAGAGGCCGGCACCGGCCACCAGGGTGTCTTCAACATGGCGGTCGGTCGAATCGTCGGCATCGAAGACCGCGGAGATTCCGCCCTGGGCCCACAGCGTGCTGCCGCCGGCCAGACGGCCCTTGGAGACTACCGTGACGGCCACGCCGGCCTTGGCCAGGCGCAGGGCGCAGGTCAGGCCCGCAGCGCCACTGCCCAGAATCAGCACATCGGTCTCACCCATGGCGCGCCTTATTTGTAGAATGTCGGGATCGAATCCGCCAACGACCCTTCGGGGCGGTCGATCGGACTGCGCGTTGCGCGCTCCGGGTGTTCTCCAACGCCCGGACGGGCCACTCGGTCGCCGTCCGTCACATGGGGGACGTCGGCGCCGCGTGTGCTTCTTACGAACGCAACACACACGTGATCTTCAAGGGTAGTGAGTGTAGCGGGTCGCCGTTCGGCTTGGCGGTGCTGCTGCAGAATGCGGGACGCATGAGCGACACGAACGTGGACGAACAGCTGGTAGCACGGGTCCAGGGCGGCGACGTCCGGGCATTCGAGCTGCTGGTCCGCAAGTACCAGAACAAGATCATCCAGCTGGTCAGCCGACTGGTGGGCGATGCCGACGCGCCCGATGTGGCGCAGGAAACCTTCATCAAGGCGTACCGGGCCATTGGCGGCTTCCAGGGCAACAGCGCCTTCTACACCTGGCTCTACCGTATCGGCATCAATACCGCCAAGAATCATCTGGTGGCGCAGTCGCGCAGGCCCAGCGGCCAGAGCAACATCGATGTTGCCGACGCTGAACTTTACGGGCATACCGAGCATCTAAGCGACACCAACACGCCCGAAGCGATTCTGCTGTCGGAGGAGATCAAGACCAAGGTGGGCGAGGTGATCAGTGGCCTGCCGCCCGACCTGCGAAAGGCGATCACGCTGCGCGAGTTGGAGGGCCTGTCGTACGAGGAGATTGCGGAAGCCATGGATTGCCCCATCGGGACGGTCCGTTCGCGTATCTTCCGTGCACGGGAAGCGATTGATGCGGTCATTCGCCCGTTGATGAGCAATGATTGACGCAATCGTCCGGTTTTTCAGGGGTGTCCGGAACTTTCCGGGCGCCGTGCGGTACCAGTCTGCATTGACGGTGTGATGCCATGAACACGCATGAAAGCCTTTCGGCACTGATGGACGGGGAGCTCGCTCCCCATGACCTGGATCGGCTGCTTGCCGAGACCGATGCCGACCCTGCCTTGCTGCAGACCTGGTCGCGGCTGTGTGCCGCGCGCGATGCCGGCGACGGCACCCGCATCCCCGCAAGCCGTGACACCTGGGTATCCGACCTGATGCAGGCGGTTCGTGCCGAGCCGTTGCCGCTGGCGTTGGCGCATCCGCAGGTGGCGTCACTGGCGGCACGCCGGCGCCGGCCGATTTGGCAGCCGCTCGCCGGCCTCGCGGTGGCGGCCAGTGTGGCGATGGTGGCGGTGACCCTGAGCCTCAACACCGCACCGCTGGCCGATCCGGCCGTCGCCGATAGCGTTACCGATCCCGATGCGGCAGCCCCGGTGGCCGCCCCGCGCGACCTGCGGTTGGTATCCAACGACGGCCTCGCCCAGCCGCTGGACGCTGACGAGACCTGGCTGCTCAACAATTATTTGCTGGAACACAACAACGCGCTGGCGAGCCAGGGCGTCGGGGGCACCTTGCGCTACGCGCGGTTCGCCGCCCACACCACCGACGGCGTCCGCCCGGTGGCTGTCTCCACGGCGGAGGACGCACGCTGATGTCGCGCTTGTGGATCGCGGCAGTGGGGGCCGGACTCAGTGTCGGCGCCCAGGCTGCGGACCCCGAGACCTGGCTGGTCGACATGAGCCATGCCGCTCGCACCAGCAACTATGCCGGGGTAATGATCTACCGCGGCGACAACACGCTGGAGACGTTTCGCGTCACCCACCGCTTTCACGAGGGACAGGAACGGGAACGGGTGCAGAGCCTGACGGGCGCCCCGCGCGAAATTCTCAAACAGGGTGACACCGTCACCTGTCTGCTGCCGAAGAATCGCAAGCTGTCGACGGCGCCGCAGCCGACGCCGCAAGGCCTGTTTCCGGTGCTGTCCGCTGCCCAGGTAGCGCGTATTGCACAGGTGTACCAGCTGGAAGATCTGGGACGTCAGCGCATTGCCGGTCGTGACTGTCAGGGCATCGCCATCGTCCCGCGTGACCAGTTTCGCTATGGCTACGAGATCTGGGCCGACGCCGAGACCCGGGTGCCGATCAAGGTCACCCTGCGCGACCACCGAGGGGAAGCGCTTGAACAGATGATGTTCACCGAGGTGCAGTTCCCGGTCGAGATTCCGGATGCCGCGTTCGAGATCAGCCCGGAGCGACTGGCCGACTATCAGGCGGTCGTCCAGGAAGCGGCGCCATCACCCCAGGCGCTGGTAGGACAGGTCGCAGGCGGCACCGTTGCGGCCACCGACGCGTCGCGGGCTCCCTGGGCCTTTCAGCATCTGCCGCAGGGTTTCGAAGTGGTGATGCATGTCCAACGGACCTTGCCAGGGGGTGGCGGCAACATCCAGCACTGGGTCCTGTCCGACGGACTCTCTGCGGTGTCGGTTTTCGGCCGCCAGGGGCAGGGGCGCCTGATGGCGGCGCCACGCCCGCTCAATGCCATGGGCGCGGTTAACGCCTATCGACGTCTGGTGGGGTCGATGCAGGTCACCGTGGTCGGTGAAGTCCCCCGGCAGACCATCAAGCTGATTGCTGACGGCGTGCTGCCTGAAACCGATCACGCGGTGGCGGATACACCGCCGTGATCGAAGAGCGCGCGGTGGTCAGCCGCGTCGACGGTCGGCAGGTCTGGGTTCGTCCCTTCGGCAACGAAAGCTGTGCCCGCTGCCGTGAAGGTCGTGGCTGTGGCGGTGGCATGATCAACCGCCTGGTCAGTTCAAGGCGCCCCGATATCGAGGTGCATCCCGGTCGCGCGGTGCCGATGCCGGTGGCGGGCGATACGGTGATCATCGGGATCGACGAAAGCGCGCTGATGCAGGCCGCGCTCGCAGTCTATGCGGTGCCGGTGGCCGGTCTGCTGGCCAGCGGCACCTTTGCTCATCTGGCATTGCAGGCCCATGACCTCCTGGTGGCCGGATTCGGCCTGCTGGGCTTGGTCGCGGGTTTTGCCGTGACCCGCGGGTTCAGTCAGCGGGTGAAGCGACGCCCGGGATTCCAGCCGGTGCTGCTAAGGCGCGACGCGGCGCCGGAGGGATGTGCCGTCCGGGGTTGATGCAATCGTGACCGCTTTCGATAATGCGGTTTCTGCGGCCGCTGGTCGCCTCGGGGGGATGGGGATGCCTTTGACGTCGCGCGGCCCGGCAGCCGTGCTCCTGCTGTGCGGGCTGGTGCTGGTCAGCGCTTGCGACCGTGCAGGTGGTGGTGACGACGCCGTCGCCGACCTGGTGGAGCAGGTTTCGCCCTCGGTGGTCAATATCAGTACGGTCAGCGATCCCCTGGGGCTGCCCGTCGGACATCCGGCGGTGGACGAGGAATCGGACCTGAGTGCGCCGCAATCGCTGGGGTCAGGATTTGTGTGGTCGGCGGATGGCTATGTGCTGACCAACTACCACGTGATCCGCGACGCCCGTGAAATCTTTGTCCGCCTGCTCGACCGGCGTCAGTTCGAGGCCACGCTCGTCGGTCACGATGAACCGAGCGACCTGGCGCTGTTGCGCATTGATGCCACCGGCTTGCCGGCGGCGCGTCTGGCCGATGCCCGCCTGGTTCGGCCCGGACAGCAGGTATTGGCCATTGGCTCGCCGTTCGGTTTCGACTACTCGGTCACCGCGGGCATCATTTCGGCCAAGGGCCGCGCGCTCGACAGCGAGCAATACGTGCCGTTCCTCCAGACCGATGCGGCCATCAACCCCGGCAACTCCGGCGGGCCGCTGTTCAACCTGCGTGGCGAAGTGGTGGGGGTCAATTCGCAGATCTTCAGCCAGACCGGTGGCAGCACAGGCGTGGCGTTTGCGATTCCGGTGGACGTGGCGGACAAGGTGGCGCGGCAATTGCGCGACCGGGGCACCGTCACCCGCGGCTGGTTGGGCCTGGTGGTTCAGGCCGTCAGCCGCAGTCAGGCACGCGAGCTGTCGCTCGACAAGGCCGAGGGCGCCTGGGTCACCGATGTACTGCCGGATTCACCGGCGGAACAGGCCGGGCTTCGCGCGGGAGACGTGATCCTGCGATTCAACGGTCAGGCGCTGCCGAGCTCCCGCGAACTGCCGCCGTTGGTCGGCAGCGTCGACCCGGGTGACATGGTGACACTGGACCTGGTGCGGGATCGCCGCAGGGTGGAGATCCGGCTGGAAGTCGGCACGCTGGATGGCTCGGCCGCCGCCCGACCCGATAGTGATTTGGCGCCCCTCCGGCCCACCGTGTCGCCATCGCCCCCGCCGCTGCAGGCCGAGGTGGGTGGGGCGCTGGGATTGGTGATCCGCGCCCTGAGCCCGGAGGAGCGGCGTGACGCCCAGGTCCTGTCAGGCGGGGTTCGGCTGACCGAAGTGCTGGATGGCCCGGCGTTGCGGGCCGGCTTGCGGCCCGGCGATGTACTGTTGCAGTTGAACGGGCAGACTGTCGACTCGCCGGACCGCTTCGACGAAGTGGTTGCCCGCCTTACCCCCGGCGCGACGGTGCCGGTACTGGTCCAGCGGCGAGGTGCGCCATTGTTCCTGGCGCTCGATATTCCGCTTGCCGAACGGCAGGGTCGCCGGTGAGTTACCGCCTGCTTACCCGCCCCGGCTGTGAGCTCTGCGAGGATGCCGCGCTGGCCATCCGGTTCGACGGCCGAGTCGAGGTGGAGCTGGTCGATGTCGACAGCGATCCCGATTGGAAGCGCCGCTACGGCGACCGTATCCCGGTGCTGCTCGACCCCCAGGGGCTGCTGCTGCTGAGTGGTCGAATCGACGCCGAAAGCCTGTCCGCGCTCTGGTCGCGCGGGGGCTCCGCTATACTGCGCGGCGCCGGTTCTCCGGCCGACAGCGACGACTAGGGCCTGAGGCCGGCGGCGTCGAAGTCGGCGGCAGCGGGCGTTGCGGGCTTCGGCCCGGCGCCGGGCCGGTGTTGCACCACCACCCGCCACCCAAGGCGTCCACCTGTCGTTCCCGTCGCCGTCCGCAAGGCGGCCGTTCTCACAGCGTCGCGCCGGACCTCTCGGATTCATGAAGCAGTCCCTCCCAAATATCCGCAACTTCTGCATCATTGCCCATATCGATCACGGCAAATCAACGCTGGCCGATCGCTTCATTCAGCTCTGCAAGGGGGTGGAAGAGCGCGAGCTGCAGGAGCAGATGCTCGACAGCAATCCGATCGAGCGTGAACGCGGTATCACCATCAAGGCGCAGGCGGTATCGCTGGACTACACCGCTGCGGATGGCGAGACCTATCAGCTCAACCTGATCGATACCCCTGGGCATGTCGATTTCTCCTACGAGGTCTCCCGATCGCTGGAAGCCTGTGAGGGTGCCTTGCTGGTGGTCGATGCCTCGCAAGGGGTGGAGGCCCAGTCGGTTGCCAACTGCTACACCGCGTTGGAACAGAACCTGGAAGTGCTGCCGGTGCTCAACAAGGTCGACCTCCACAATGCCGAGCCGGAGCGGGTGGCCGACGAGATCGAGCAGGTTATCGGCATCGAAGCGAAGAATGCCCTGCGCATCTCCGCCAAGACCGGCCTCAACGTCGCGGCTGTACTCGAAGCGGTGATCGAGAAGTTGCCGCCGCCGCAGGGCGATCCCGATGCCCCGCTGCAGGCGCTGATTGCCGATTCCTGGTTCGATCCCTATCTGGGCGTGGTGTCGCTGGTGCGCATCATCAGCGGTGAAGTGCGCAAGGGGCAGAAGATCCGCGTGTGGTCGACCGGCAAGGACCACGAAGTGACCATGCTCGGCGTCCACACCCCCAAGCGGGTGTTCAAGGACCGCATCCGGACCGGCGAGGTGGGCTTCCTGATCGCCGGCATCAAGAATATCTTCGGCGCGCCGGTGGGGGATACCATTACCGATGCAGCGCGACCCTGCGCCGCGGCGCTGCCCGGGTTTCGCAAGGTACAGCCGCGAGTATTCGCCGGCATGTTCCCGATCGATGCCGATGACTTTGAAGATTTTCGTGAATCGTTGCAGAAGTTGCAGCTCAACGATTCCGCCCTGCAGTTCGAACCGGAAAACTCCAGCGCGCTGGGGTTCGGGTTCCGGATCGGCTTTCTCGGCATGCTGCATCTGGAGATCGTGCAGGAGCGGTTGGAGCGTGAGTACAACCTCAACCTCATTACCACGGCCCCTTCGGTGGTGTACGAGGTGATGGGCAACGACGGCGAGACCTACAAGATCGAGAACCCGGCCGAGCTGCCGCCGCCGGGTGAGTATCAGGACCTGCTGGAACCCATCATCAATGCTCGTGTGCTGATGCCGCAAACCCATGTCGGCCCGGTGATGCAGCTGTGCATGGAGAAGCGGGGGGTGCAGAAGAATCTTCGCTATCTTGGTTCGCAGGTGCAGCTCGAGGTGGAGATGCCGATGGCGGAAGTGGTGGTGGATTTCTTCGACCGCCTCAAGAGCGTGTCGCGGGGCTTTGCCAGCTTCGAGTACGAATTCGTGCGGTTCCAGAGTGCCGACCTGGTAAAGCTTGACGTGCTGGTCAACGGCGACAAGGTGGATGCGCTGGCCAGCATCGTGCATCGTGATAGTGCCTACCCGCGTGGTCGCGATCTCTGTGAGCGCATGCAGGAGGTGATTCACCGGCAGATGTTCGACATCGCCATTCAGGCGGCGATCGGTTCCAAGATCATCGCCCGGACCACGGTAAAGGCACTGCGCAAGGACGTGATTGCCAAGTGCTATGGAGGGGATGTCTCCCGCAAGCGCAAGCTGCTGGAGAAACAGAAAGAGGGGAAAAAGCGGATGAAGCAGATCGGTAGCGTGGAAATCCCGCAGGAGGCCTTCCTGGCGGTGCTTGGCGTGGACCGCCGCAAATGAACGCGGCCCATCCGATGTTCCACTGGGACTTCATGGTCATCCTGACGCTGGCGGCGGGGATTACCGGTCTGGTGTGGCTGGCCGACCGCGTGTGGCTGGCGCCCCGGCGTGCCCACGGCGGGGAGGAAGCTCGGGCCAACGGCGCGGTCGAGTTCTGCCGCTCATTTTTTCCGGTGATCGTGGTGGTGCTGGTGTTGCGGGCGTTTGTCGCGGAGCCGTTCCGCATTCCCTCCGGCTCGATGATCCCGACCCTCAGCGTCGGTGACTTCATTCTTGTAAACAAATTCTCTTATGGTCTGCGGGACCCGGTGTTCCACCGTCGTCTGGTGCCGGTCGGTGGCTGGCCTGAGCGCGGTGACGTGGTGGTGTTTCGCTGGCCGGTGGATCCTTCCAAGGATTTCATCAAGCGCATCGTCGGTCTTCCCGGCGACCGGATCACCTACATCGACAAGCAGCTTTTTCTCAACGGTGATCCGGTCGCGCTCACGCCGGCTGGCGTGTTTTCCGGGCCTTACGGTTCGGTCCATAGGCTTGAAGAGGCGCTGGGTGAAGACGGCCACCAGATCATCGTCAACCCTGAACGTCCCGCCGACGATTTCGACTTCGTCGTGCCCGAGGGCGAATACTTCGCCATGGGCGACAACCGCGACGGCAGCGACGACTCCAGGCGCTGGGGCACGGTGCCGGCCCAGAACCTGGTGGGCAAGGCCTTCCTGATCTGGATGAGTTGGGACAGTGAGCGCTATCGTGTCGACGTCTCACGTATCGGTATGAAGGTTCGCTAGGTCCCTAGGAGTGGTCATGCTCAATCGTCAACAACAACGTGGTCTCGGCTGGTTCGGGATGCTGTGCCTGTTCGCTGGCATCGGCATCGTCACCCTGCTGGTGTTCACCTGCCTGCCGGTCTATCTCAACCAGATGAAGATCGCACGTGCGGTCAATGCGGTTGCCCTTGATGCCCCAGGTAGTGTCACCGAGGTTCGCAAGGGTCTGCAGCGCTACTGGGATATCGAGAGCATCGAGGAGCTGAGCCCCAAGGAAGTCCGCGTGGTGCGGACCAGTGGCGGCCGCCAGCTGAGCTATTACTACGAGGCACGCCGTCACCTGGTCGCCAACGTGTCGCTGGTGCTGGAGTTCGAGGACAGCGTGCCGATGTCAGGCGCGGGCCTTTGACCCCTGCGGGGCTGCAGACGGCGATCGGCTATCAGTTCCAGTCGCCGGCGCTGCTGGAACAGGCGCTGACCCATCGGTCCTGCGGTGGCAGCAACAATGAGCGGCTCGAATTCCTCGGCGATGGTCTGCTCAACGCTGTCATCGGGTCCGCGCTTTATGCGTGTCGGCCACGAGATGACGAGGGTGCGCTGTCACGTCTGCGGGCCAGTCTGGTGCGCGAGGCGACACTCGCCGGTATCGCCCGCGGGTTTGAGCTCGGTAGCTTGCTGCGGCTCGGTGAGAGCGAGCGCAAAACCGGCGGTCACCGTCGCGACTCGATTCTGTCCGACGCGCTCGAGGCGCTTCTCGGCGCGATCTGGCTCGATGGCGGCTTCGAGGCCGCACAGCGCTGCTGCCTGGACTGGTTCGCCGCGCGGCTGCAGGCGCTGCCGGACCCTGAATCGCTGAAGGACCCCAAGACCCGCCTGCAGGAATGGCTGCAGGGACAGGGGCTGGCATTGCCGGGCTATCAGGTACTGGCGGCTGATGGACCGCCACATCGCCGCCGCTTTACCGTCCGTTGCACACTGGCGGGCGACCCGCGACACGCTGAGGCGGAAGCGGGCAGCCGGCGCGAGGCAGAACAGCGGGCGGCGCGTCTGCTGCTTGAACAATTGGGGGTGGTCATGCGACCGGTCCCGCAGGAGAACGGTGATGCATAGCGGACTGGTATCGGTGGTCGGTCGTCCCAATGTCGGCAAGTCGTCGCTGGTCAACGCGCTGGTCGGGCGAAAGGTGAGCATCGTCAGCCACAAACCGCAAACCACCCGGCACCGCATCCAGGGTGTGGTGCACCGGCCCGAAGGCCAGATCGTCTTCGTCGATACTCCGGGCCTTCACCTTGGTGGCAAGCGCACCCTCAACCAGGTGATGAATGACGCCGCGGTGGGTGCGCTCGCCGATGTCGATGTGGTGCTGTTCGTGGTCGAGGCCGGTCGCTGGACCGACGAAGATGCGGCCGTGTTGACACGCCTTGCACGGCTGCAAACCCCTGTCGGGCTGGTGGTGAACAAGATCGATCGCATCGCCGACAAGGCGACCCTACTGCCGCTGTTGGCGGAACTGTCGGCCCGGCATCCGTTTGCGTTCGTGGTGCCGCTGTCGGCCATCAAACGGCAGAATCTCGATCCGCTGCTGACAGAATTGATGGCGCGGATGCCCGAGGGCCCGCCGCTGTATCCCGAAGAGATGGTCGTGGGGTATGACGATGCCTTCGGCCTGGCCGAACTGATTCGCGAGAAGCTGGTGCGCAACCTTCACCAGGAGTTGCCCTACGCCACCACTGTCGGCATCGAGTCGTTCGAACAGGAAGGTCGTCTTGATCGCGTCCACGCGGTGATCTGGGTCGAACGTGAAGGGCAGAAGGGCATCGTGGTCGGCGAGAAAGGCGAGCAGCTGCGCAAGATTGGTGAAGCCGCCCGCCGCGAATGGGAGCGTCAGCAGGGCCGCAAGCTGTATCTGAAGCTGTGGTGCAAGGTGCGCGAGAACTGGAGCGACGACATGCGCTCGCTGCAACAGTTCGGTATTGGCGGCGACTGACATGGCGGCAGGGCAGTCGGGGCCCGGGCCACTGACGCCAGCGTATGTGCTGCAGGCGCGACCCTATGGCGATACCTCGCTGCTGATCGAACTGTTCACCCAGCACCGTGGGCGGGTGGGTGCCATTGCCCGCGGTGCGCGCGGGCCCCGCAGCCGCATGCGCGGATTGCTGCAGCCGTTCGTGCCGCTGCAGGTCGGTTTGCAGGGGCGTGGTGAACTGCAGACCCTGAGCCTTGCCGAGGCCGATGGCACCCCGACACCGCTGACGGGTGAGCGGGTGTTCTACGGTTGGTATGTCAACGAGCTGTTGCTCAAATTGCTGGCCCGCGATGACCCCCACCCCCGGTTGTTTCCGGTGTACGCCCATGTCTTGCTGAGGCTGCCTGACGCGGCTGCCGACGACGCCTTGCGCCACTTCGAGCGCCACTTGCTCGACGAGATCGGCTTCGGCCTGGCGGCGCCGGATGATCTGCGTCGGGCGCAGCGCTACCGCTGGACCGCCGAGGTCGGACTGCAGCCGGACGGGCGTGGATCGGTGTCGGGCGACACCGTAGAGCGGTTGCTGGCCGACCAGCCGTTGCCGGACGCAGCCGGGCGTGAGGCCCGGCAACTGCTCCGTGCCATACTCGACGCCGCCCTGGGCGGACGACCGTTACAGACGCCGCTGCTGTTGCGGCGCCTGCGGGCCCGGCTCGGCGATAATACGGCCCCCTCCCGTTGAGATCGGCTCATGCATTCCGCCGTCATTCCCCCACTGCGTCTGGGCGTCAACATCGACCACGTGGCCACCGTCAGGCAGGCACGCGGTACGGCTTATCCTGATCCGGTCGAGGCCGGTCTGATTGCCGCCAGCGGAGGCGCTGACAGCCTCACCATCCATCTGCGTGAGGACCGGCGTCACATCCAGGACGATGACGTGGTGCGGCTGGTGGCCCGCAGTCCGGTACCGGTGAACCTCGAGATCGCAGTCACTGGCGAAATGATCGCGCTGGCCTGTCGCGCCCGACCGGCATTCGCCTGTCTGGTACCGGAGCGACGCGAAGAGGTCACCACCGAGGGCGGCCTCGACGTGGTGCGGCATCGCACCGCCGTGCGTGACGCCTGTCGTCGGTTGATGGCCGAGGGGATCGTTCCGGCGCTGTTCATTGATGCCGATGATGACCAACTGGCGGCGACCGTTGAGGTCGGCGCGCCGCAGGTCGAGATCCACACCGGCCGTTACGCCGATACCGGTGGCGAGGCGCAGCGCGTGGAGCTGACGCGGATTCGCCATTTCGCGCGGCAGGCCCTGACGGCGGGTCTGGAGGTGCACGCCGGCCACGGGCTGCACCTCGACAACGTGGCGGCGATCGCGCGCATCCCGGAACTGGTGGAGCTCAACATCGGCCACAGCATCATCGCCCGCGCAATTCTGGTCGGGTTGCCGGCAGCGGTCGCGGAAATGCGGCGCGCGATGTCCGAGGCGCGTGTGATCGCCGCATGATCCTCGGGCTCGGTAATGACCTGATTCGTACCTCGCGCATCGCGGCGGTCTGGCAGCGGCATGGCGACCGCTTCTGCCACAAGTTGCTGATGCCGGCCGAACAGGCGGCGCTGGCGGATGTGACCGACCCGGTCAACCGCTTGGCCAAGGCCTTTGCCGCCAAGGAGGCGCTGGTGAAAGCCTTGGGGACCGGATTTCGCGGCGTCAGCCACGTCGACAGCGGTGTGTTGCGCGCCGTCAACGGGGCGCCGCGACTGGTGTTCAGCGCCCGGCTCGCGGGGGTGTTGCAGACCCGCGGGATCGAGCTGGCCCATCTGGCATTGACCGATCAGGACGATTGGGTGCTGGCCACCGTGGTGCTTGAGGGTTCAGGCCCGCGACGCCCGCCGCCGCTGGAGATCGTTTAGGGCACGGCCGACGGCACTGCGGATGGCCTGACATTCGGCCTTGACCTCGGCTACCGCATCGACCTGCTGCAGGCGTTGCTCGAGGGTTCCGGCGCATTGTCGGAGGTCACCGAGATGATAGAACGCGGCGGTCCCGCGCAGCTGATGGGCCGCCTCGCGGGCGGCAGGCAGGTCGTCGCGCTCGCAGGCAGCGTCGAGTTCTTCCAGCTGCAAGGGTAGCTCCTCGGCCAGCAGCTGCAGCAGCTCGGGGTCTTCCACCAGCAGTTGCGATGACGGTGCGGGACGCGACTGCTGGCCCGGCTGCAGGGCGTGCAACAACTGCCGTTCGTCGAAGGGCTTGAGCAGAATATGATCGGCACCGGCATCCAGAAAGGCGCGGCGCTCCTCGGGCTCCAGATGGGCGCTGATCGCCACGATGCGGGCACCGTCACCGCCCTCACTGCCGCGTATGGCCTCGGTACAAGCGGCGCCAGAAAGCCGCGGCATGCGGCCATCCAGCAGCACGAATTCGGGGCGGTGCTCGCGCCACAAGGCCAGGGCTTCGGCGCCGTCGCGTGCCTCCAGAACGTCGAGACCGAGGTCGACGCAGAGCAGCGACAGGTACCGCAGGTTGGCGACATTGTTGTCGGCCACCACCGCCCGGCGGCCGTTCAGCGGACGCTCGGTTCGGGTTTCGGTGCTGAGGTCGAGCAGGGTTTGCAGCAGCGTCTGCCGACCGACCGCCTTCGGCAGGCAGGCGGCCGCCCCCAGAGCGCGCACCCGCAGTTGCACGTCCAGCGAAGCCGAGGCCACCAGTGCCAACAGCGGGGGGCGGTGTTCCGCGCAACGTTGCAGCACCGGGCGCAGGCGCTCCACATCGGCGGGCCGTAGCCCGACCACCACCAGCGACGGCAGGTTGTGGGCCAGCTGCAGGCGCTCGTTGAGGGCTTCGGCGGTTTCAAAGCGCACCACGTTGAGTCCCCAGAAGGCCAGACTGTGGGTGAGCGCCAGGCGTGCCGTATCGTGGGGTTCCAACAGCCAAACCGTGCGTTCCGCGAGACGGCGGTCGGGCAGGTCGCGGCTGCTGGCGTCGGCCGGCAGGCGCAGCGGCACCAGCACGCTGAAGATCGAGCCACTGCCGAGGGTACTTTCCAGCGTCACGTTGCCGCCCATCAGCTCTGTCAGCTTTCGACTGATCGACAGCCCCAGGCCGCTGCCGCCGCTGCTCGGCCCCGCCTGCTGGAACGGCTGAAACAGATTGGCTTGCTGCTCGGCAGAGATACCGATGCCGGTGTCGGCCACCGTCAGTCGCAACCACAGATGCCGTTCATCCTCGCGCTCGCGCATCACCCGCAGCACCACTTCGCCCTGCTCGGTGAACTTGATGGCATTCGACAACAGGTTGGTCAGGACCTGCCGCAAGCGCTGGGCATCGCCGGACAACCATTGGGGGACGTCGTGATAGACGATGCGGACCAGTTCCAGCGACTTTTCGTAGGCCAGTGGCGCCAGCAGTGTGGTGACATCTTCAATGACGTCGTGAACTTCGAAGCGCTCCTCGTGCAGGCGCAGGCGTCCGGCCTCGATACGGCTCCAGTCGAGGAGGTCGTTGATCATCGTCAGCATGCCGCGCGCCGACTTGTCGAGGGTGGCGACGTACTGTTCCTGTTCCGCATCGAGCGTGGAACGGCGCAGTAGGTCTGCATAGCCGAGGATCCCGGTGAGCGGTGTCCGCAGCTCATGCGACAGATTGGAGAACAATTCCGACTGCGAGCGGGCTGCCGCCTGGGTGGTGTGCAGGGCACGTCGCATCTCGGCATTCATCTCCTGCAACCGCTCCTGGTCGGCCTTGAGCCGGGCGGTGGTCTGCATGACCAGGGTGTCCTGGTGGTCGCGCAACTGGGTGATGGTCCGGCCCACCTCGTTGAGAGGCTCGGCCACGGCCTGCGCGTACGCCGGCAGGTCGGCCGGCGCCCGCCGCTCGCGACGTCCCTGGGCGAGGTAGCGGGCTACGGTGGCGAGGACGCGCCAAGGGCGCGCCAGTCGCGTCGCGACCCAGGCCAACAGGAGCGCGGTTCCGACCCAGATGCCCCCGAGCAGAAGGCGCAGACCCAGCGACAGTCCGGCGGGGTCGAGCAACATCAGCAGCGCGGCGCCGCCGGCCGCCAGCCACAGCAACGGCAGCACAAACCAGATGGCGAACGGGAACCAGCGGCGGAGGAGGGCTAGCGAGGTCATGACAGTTCATTTTCGCCGCAGGGCGGCCGGTCGGTTACGATTCCGTCCATGCACACCATGACGCTTGCTGACACCATCGGCAACACCCCCCTTGTTGAACTCACACGGCTGCCCGGAATTGGCGACAACCGCCTGTTCGCCAAGCTGGAAGGCAACAACCCCGCGGGCTCGGTCAAGGACCGGCCGGCCTACTCGATGATCCGGCGCGCGCAGGAGCGCGGCGAGATCCATCCCGGCGACACCCTGATCGAGGCGACCTCGGGAAATACCGGTATCGCCCTGGCGATGGCGGCGGCCGTGCTGGGTTACCGCATGGTGCTGGTGATGCCGGCACACATGAGCGCGGAGCGCCGGGCGACCATGCGGGCGTTTGGCGCCGAGATCGTGCTGGTCAGCCAGGCAGAGGGCATGGAAGGCGCACGTGACCTCGCCGACCGGATGGCAGCCGAAGGTCGTGGGCGGGTGCTCAACCAGTTCGCCAACCCGGACAACCCGCGCGCGCACTACGAGGGCACAGCACCGGAAATCTGGGAGGCCACAGGGGGCTCGATCACGCATTTTGTTTCCAGCATGGGGACAACGGGCACCATCATGGGCTGTTCGCGCTACCTGAAGGAGCGGAACCCTGATATTCGTATCGTCGGTGTTCAGCCCGATGGCGAGTCATCCATTCCCGGTATCCGCAAATGGCCGGAGGCCTACCTGCCGCGCATCTTTGAGCGGCCGCGGGTCGATGAGGTCATCGAGGTCGCCACGGCCGATGCTGAACGGGTGATGCGCGAGATGGCCTCGATCGAGGGGCTGTTCTGCGGGCCATCGTCGGGCGGTGCCATGTGGGCCGCCTTGCAGCTGTGCCAGCGTGTGCAGGGCGCAACCATTGTGTCGATCGCCTGCGACCGGGGGGATCGCTACATCTCCACCGGTCTGTTTCCGGCATGAGGCGTCGCAATCGGCGCCCGCCCGAGGGTGAATTCCTTGCCGAGGTGGTGGATTTGGCGGAAGACGGTCGGGGGGTAGCACGGCTCGACGGCAAGGTGGTCTTCATTGCCGACAGCCTCCCCGGTGAACGGGTGCGCTTTCGCTATGTCGATACCGGGCGCGCTGCCGACGAGGGGCAGACGGTCGCGGTGGAGGTTGCCAGTCCAGATCGGGTCGAACCCGGCTGTGCCCATTTCGGTCTCTGTGGCGGCTGTGCCCTGCAGCACCTGGCGCCCGAGGCGCAGATCCGCTTCAAGCAGAAACAGATGCTCGATGCCCTGGCGCGTATCGGCCAGGTCACGCCGGAGGCCGTGGCGCCCCCCATTACCGGCCCGGTCTGGGGCTACCGGCGACGCGCCCGCATCGGCGTCAAGAAGGTCCCGAAAAAGGGGGGAGTGCTGGTGGGGTTCCGCGAGCGCCGCAGCCACTTTCTGGCCCAATTGCAGTCCTGCCCGGTGCTCGATCCCCGGGTCGGCGAGCGCCTGCGGGTGCTGGCCGATGCCTTTGCGCGCATGAGCATTGCCGACCGCATTCCGCAAATCGAGATGGCTGCCGCTGACCACGTTTGTCTTGCCGTGCGGGTGCTGGCGCCGCCGAGCGAGGAGGACCTCGCGATCCTGCGGCAGCTGGCGCTGGATACCGGTCTGGAAATCCGGCTGCAGCCGGGCGGGCTCGACAGCATTACGCCACTGACGCCGCCGGCGCAGGTTCTGGACTACTCGCCGGATGGGTCTGACCTGCGGCTGCAGTTCCGGCCCGCCGATTTCATCCAGGTCAACGGCTTCATCAGCCAGCGGGTGGTCAATCAGGCCATCGAATGGCTGGCACCGCGCGCCGGCGAGCGTATCCTTGAACTGTTTTGCGGCCTCGGCAATTTTTCGCTGCCGCTGGCGCGACATGGGGTCGAATTGGTGGCCGTGGAGGGCGACACCGGACTGGTGCAACGGGCCCGTGACAATGCTGCCCGTGCCGGCCTGACCGTTCGCTTCGAGAAAGCCGACCTGTTCACCAGTGGGGCCGATGCTGACTGGCTCGCCGGCGATTTTGATCGCGTTCTGCTCGATCCGCCCCGGAGTGGTGCCGAAGCCATGATGCCGCTGATCGCCGCCAAACAGCCGCGCAGTATTGTTTACGTTTCCTGCCATCCGGGCACACTGGCGCGCGATGCCGGCACGCTGGTTCGTGATCACGGGTATCGTCTGACCCGGGCCGGGGTCATGGATATGTTCCCGCACACCGCCCATGTCGAATCGATGGCCTTGTTCGAGCGTCTCTGAGTCACCGGGTCGATCCCGTCCGCCATCGGCACAATGCCGCATCTTCAACCCCTCATGGCCTCTCCATGCCGCTAGAAATCGAACGAAAATTCCTGCTTCGCTCTGATGCCTGGCGCAGCGAGGTCGGTCGGTCGCGGCGGATGGCCCAGGGGTATCTGGTGGACACCGGGGGGCGTACCTCCATCCGCGTGCGGGTGGCGGGCGACGATGCGCGCCTCAACATCAAGGCGGCGGTGGTGGGTGCAGCCCGTGCCGAGTTCGACTACCCGGTGCCGCTGATGGATGCGCAGGAGATGCTCGACACCCTGTCGGTCGGTCGGGTCGAGAAGACCCGTCACTTCATCGAGCGCGACGGACTGACCTGGGAGATTGACGAATTTCATCTCGAGAACGACGGCCTGGTCGTCGCAGAGGTGGAGCTCGCAACGGTCGATCAAACCATCATCACGCCGGACTGGCTGGGGCAGGAGGTCACCGAACTCTCCCGGTATTACAACCATCAACTGGCCTTGCGCCCCTTTTCACAGTGGAGCCCCAGGGAACGTGGTTGAAATCGATATCGATCTCAGCGCCCAGCAGTTGCGGCTGGTCGAGGCCGGCCGTGATCGGATGGTGGTGCCGGTGTCGACCGGTGCCAATGGCATCGGCGAGATCAATGGCTCCGGTTGTACACCGCGCGGTCGGCACCGGGTGCGCGCGATGATCGGAGCCGGGCTGCCGGAGAACGCCGTCTTGCGCGGTCGGCGCTGGACCGGCGAGCTGTGGACCGCCGAAGCGCACGCCGCGCAGCCGGGCCGCGACTGGATCCTCACCCGTATCCTCTGGTTGTCGGGCACCGAGCCGGGCTTCAATCGACTGGGCTGTGTCGATACATTTCGTCGCTACATCTATTTGCACGGTACGCCGCCCGTCACCGCCCTCGGCACGCCTGGCTCCAAGGGCTGCATCCGCGTGGCGAATGACGCCATCATTGAACTCTACGACCGCATCCGGCCGGGTACGCCGGTTTACCTGCATGCCTGACACTCCCTTGATCGGCCCCCTGATGATTGATGTCGGCGGGCTGGAATTGACGCCCGAAGACCGCGAGCTGCTGGCCCATCCGTTGGTCGGCGGGGTGATCCTGTTTACCCGCAACTATCGCGATCCTGAGCAACTGAAGCGCCTCTGTGACGACATTCACGGCATCAAGTCGCCGCGGTTGCTGGTGGCGGTGGACCATGAAGGGGGGCGAATCCAGCGGTTCCGCGTCGGCTTCAGCCGTCTACCGGCGATGCGCAGCCTGGGGCAGCGCTATCAGGAGTCGGCGCCGATGGCGTTGGACGAGGCGCGCACGGTGGGGCGCACCATCGGCGACGAGTTGGCCGCCTTCGGTATTGATCTGCCCTTTGCCCCGGTGCTGGATATCGACCATGGCGTGTCCGGTGTGATCGGCGACCGCGCTTTCGCCGATGACCGCGACACCCTGGTGGCACTGGCCCGGGCCTTTCGCAGCGGTCTCAACGC
Organism: Flagellatimonas centrodinii; assembly: GCF_016918765.2. Taxonomy (GTDB): domain Bacteria; phylum Pseudomonadota; class Gammaproteobacteria; order Nevskiales; family Nevskiaceae; genus Polycyclovorans; species Polycyclovorans centrodinii. The sequence goes on along the minus strand of NZ_CP092104.1, from coordinate 3,304,113 downwards.
CGCCGGCCTCGCCGCCACCGGCAAACACTACCCGGGACATGGGGCAGTGACGGCCGACAGCCACCACGAACTGCCAGTGGATCGTCGGTCGCTGGCGGAGATCGAGCGTACCGAGCTGATGCCGTTCCGGGCATTGATCGAAGACGGCATCGAGTCACTGATGACCGCGCATGTACGCTACACCGCGGTGGATCCGACGCCGGCATCGTTGTCGCGTCGCTGGATCAAGGACATCCTGCGCAAGCAGCTCGGCTTTCAGGGCGTGGTGTTTTCGGACGATCTGTCGATGGGCGGGGCGGCCGCCATCGGCGACATGGAAACGCGCGCGCGGATGGCACTTGATGCCGGGTCGGACATGTTGCTGGTGTGCAACGATCGGGCTGCTACGCTTGGGTTGGTGGACGCGTTGCGCAACGTGCGACCCCGCCCCACCGCCAGCGTCCGCCTGCAGACGCTGTACCGCCGGCCCGCGCAAGGGAGTTCGTCATGAGCCGCTATGAAGAAGCCCAGGCAGTGTTGCAGAACGCCGACTGTCTGCATGATGCTGCCGCTGTCGGGGCCGCCTACGATCGTCTGGCCCGCGCCGTGCGCGCCGAGTACGGGCAGCTCGATCCGCTATTGCTGTGCACCATGATCGGTGGCCTGGTGCCGACCGCCGAGTTGATCAAGCGACTCAATTTCCCCTTCGAGCTGGATTACCTGCATGCCACCCGTTACCGCGGTGAGACGGTAGGTGCAGGGCTGGTGTGGAAGGCGGAGCCGAGTACCCCATTGGAAGGCCGTCATGTGCTGGTGATCGACGACATCCTCGATGAAGGCCATACCCTGGCTGCGATTCAGTCTGCCATTCTCGGTCAACGGCCCGCCAGTCTGAAGACGGTTGTGCTGGCCGAAAAGCTGCACAAGCGCAAGGCGCCCGGCGTCAAGGCCGAATTCATCGGCCTCACCGTACCCGACCGCTACGTGTTCGGCTGCGGCATGGACTACAAGGAATATCTGCGCCATCTCCCCGCCATCTACGCCGTCCGGTTGGCAGGGGCATCGACATGAAGGCACCGCTGGCGGTCATCGGCGGCACCGGCATGAACCAATGGCCGGGGCTGACCACGGTCGCCCACCATCGCCTTGAGACACCCTGGGGGCTACCGTCGGCGCCGCTGCAGGAAGGCCAAATCGGGGGACATCCGGTGGTGTTCCTGGCGCGCCATGGCGAGGGCCACCGGTTGCCGCCACATGCAATCAACTACCGCGCCAACATCGCCGCCCTGGCGCAGTTCGGGGTGCGGGGCGTGGTGGCCATCGCTGCGGTGGGTGGTATCGCGCGCTGGTTCCCCCCCGGGGCGCTGGCGCTGCCGGCGGACCTGATTGACTACACCTGGGGGCGGGCGCACAGCTATGCCGACGGCAGCGACGGCGCGTCGCTCGACCATGTGGAGTTCACTGCCCCCTATGACGCCGCGTTGCGCCAGTCGCTGCGCGACAGCGCCCGCCACAGTGGCGTGGCGTTGGCCGGCGAGGGCGTGCTCGGGGTGACCCAGGGCCCGCGCCTGGAAACCGCCGCCGAGATCCGCCGCATGGCCCGCGACGGCTGTGACATGGTCGGCATGACCGGCATGCCCGAAGCGGCTCTGGCGCGTGAGCGCGGACTGCCCTACGCCTGTCTGGCAGTGTCGGTGAACTGGGGAGCGGGAGTGATGGGCGAGGGTGATATTCACGCCGAGATCGCCCAGTCGATCGAGACCGGGATGGCGCAGGTGCGGCGTCTGCTGGGCGACCTGCTGCAGCGGCAGCCATGAGCCCGGCCTCGGCCTCGCAGACAGAGCTGGCACCCGAGGACGCAGACGCGTTCCGGCGTATCGACCGGATGCTGAGTGAACAGACGGCGGTCGAGATCGCCAGCCTGCCGCGAACCCGCGTCCTGCGTCGGCTCGACAAGCGTCTGCGGCGGCAGGCGCTGGAATCACTTGCAGCCTATGCCGATCTGCTGTCACAGCAGCCTGAGGAACTGCAACTGCTGGCACAGCATTTGCTGTTACCGCAAGCACAGATCTTTCGTGACCCCGAACTTCATGCTGCCCTCGCACGCGCCCTACCTCGATGGTTTGCCGATTGCACGCGACCGCAGGTCTGGGTGCCCGGGTGCGGCCCCGGGGAAGAAGTTGTCGCCCTGGCCCTGCTGATGGGGCACGTTCTCCAGGACAGTCCTGCCGCTGCCGGCTGGCGCCTGCTGGGATCCGATGTTGATCCCGAGGCGCTGGCCCTTGCACGCAGTGGCCGTCTTTCCGCGTCGGAGTTGCGCGCGGTGCCGTCGGACCTGCGGTCACAGCTGCTGGCCGACGCCGACGGCGGTGCCACGTTGCAGCCGGCGTTGCTCGAACGCTGCAGTTTTTTGCTGCACGACGTGGTCGAGCCGCCGCCCCTTAACGGGATCGATTTGATCAGCTGCCGTAGCGTCCTTGAAGGGCTTGCACTGCCCATGCAGCGTCAGGTTCAGGAGGCGTTGCACGGCGCGCTGCACCCGCAAGGCCACTTGCTGGTCGGCGCCCGCGAGCGCGCACTGGTACACCCCGACCTGTTTGCCGCTCACCCGGACGATCGCGATATCGCCTTGCCCGTGCTGTTTCGTCGGGTCGAACGGCGCCAGCGTCGGCACAGTCCCCAACCGGCGGCGATCCCTGCCGCCGAGGCGCTGCTGTCAGTGTTGCGGGAGCCCGCCGTCGTGGTGACCAGCGAGGGTCGCGTGGTGACGGCCAACCCCGCCTTCAGCGGCCTGGTCAATCGGCCCCTCGACCATTTGGTGAACAGCGACGCACGGGTCTGGCTGCAACCCGATGCTCTGTTTTCGGATGTCGGCAGCGAACAAGACGACAAGAAGGCGATGGTGCGTGCGGTGTCAGGCCTCAAGCCGGTGCGGGTCAGTACCCGCCCGTTGGGGGCAGACGCATTGCTGGTGTTGCGGCCCGAGCCAGCCGCGGCCGACGGGGCCCCGGCCCTGACCGCCAATCAGCGGCGGTTGAACATGATCGGCGCGCTGTTGCGGGAAGCGGTGATCACCACCGACGGCGAAGGTCATATCGTCGAATTCTCGGGTGCCGCCGAACGATTGACCGGTTGGCGGCGCGACGAAGCACTGGGACAGCCTTATGAACGGGTACTGCGGCTGCTGGATGCCGGCGGCACGGCGGTCGACCAGCTGCTGCTGGCGGTGCTGTCAGCGACGCCGCAGGCCCTGAGTCGCGAAGACTGCACACTGGTTGCACGCGACGGCCGCCGGATCAGTGTCCGTGTGGATGCACTGGCACTCGACGAAGCCGGTGCGGGTGCGATCGTGGTCATCGCCGATACCACCGAGCAGATCCTGCTGGCCGAACAGCTGGCCTATCGTTCCACTCATGATCCGGTGACCGGCCTGGTCAACCGTGACGAGTTCGAGCGGCGCCTGTCGACCGCCTTGCTGGGTGCACGACGGCAACAGGTGCGGCACCTGTTCGCGTATCTGGATCTCGATCAATTCAAGGTGATCAACGACACCCTTGGTCACTTTGCGGGTGATGAGCTGTTGCGTCAGTTCGCCAGCCTGCTGCGCGGCCGACTGCGGCCGCAGGATACCCTCGCGCGCCTGGGTGGTGATGAGTTCGGCATCCTCATCGACGGCCTCGAAACCGATGAGGCCCTGCGTCTGGTCGAGGGGCTCATGGAGGCCGCGCGGCAGTTCCGCTTTCAGTGGGAGGGTCGCGCCTATGGCCTGACGTTGAGCATCGGCGCGGTGCCGATTGATGCGCATACCGCCGGCGCCGCCAGAGTGTTGTCGGAAGCGGATGCTGCCTGCTACGCCGCCAAGGATGCCGGCCGTGATCGTCTGCGGGTGGCTGGCGTCAGTGACGAGTTCTCACGGCGGCAGGGCGAGATGGGCATGGTTGCGCGGATCAACCGCGCCCTTGATCACCACCGGTTCGAGCTGCACTACGAGGACGTGGTGCGGTGTGGCGAGCCGACGCAGGTGGTGTACCGCGAATTGCTGGTACGCCTGCGTGATGAGGATACCCCCGGGAAACTGGTGCCCCCGAACCTGTTTATCCCGGCGGCGGAGCGGTTTTTTCTGATGGGTGCGCT